>CBDUUA010000231.1:0-4372 GCA_965370135.1 uncultured Cellvibrionales bacterium | reverse complement strand
CTGGTCCGGGCAGTCCATACTGGCACTGGAGGAATACGTGGGCGTACAGCTGGAGCGAGCGCGCCGCTTTGTTTGGTCGCTGACGGTGAGCAATCCCGGCAGCAGTTACCAGCTGATCGTCTTTGGTGGTGATTGCGTGGCAACCCCGGCGAGAATCATTATTGAAGATATTGGCGACGAATCCTATGTCAGGCTGTGGCCGGCGGAAATCAAACAGCCCGACAGTGCCCTCGATTACCCTGCCATCATGCTGGAACCCGGTGACGGTGCGGTGACCAAGGCGTCGTTACTGGCCAGAACCGAACTCGATCCGAGTGTCCCGCGCCATCGATATAGCGATTTCCCCATCGATTACTCGGTGATGTTCTGCAGTCATCACAGTCAATTAACAGGCAATATCACTTTCCAGGACAACCTGTTGCATATATTGCTCAGTCGCTGAATGCGTGCTGTTGGCCGAATAAATTCAGCCCTACAGAGATAAGCCGGCTGAATAAATCCAGCCCTAGGGAGATATGCATTCGGGAGCTCCGTAGGGTGAGGGCAGCAGGCGGGATTTCGTTCCCGACGAATCCCAAGTACCTACATCCATGTAGGCAATCAGGGAGACAAGCCAACCCGATTATCGCCATGGCAAAACGCCACCATGCGGCTGAGCTCGGTGAGGCTAAGGCCCGATTGCTGTTGCAAGTCATTAAAGAAAGCCTGGGCCGCTGCAAGGGCGCTTTTGGTATTGACCCCCGTGCTTATGATTTTAATTTCCCGCAAGTAAGCCTCTACATCGCGGCTCAGTAAAAAAGTGTCTTTGCCCACTGCGCGCAGCCCATAGGGGCCGATATTGCCGCCGAGCCTGTTACCATTGCGTTTCAGGTAGCTCCAGAGTCCGGTGATATCGGAGCACGGCCACTGGGCAATAAAGTCAGAAAAGGTGTCGCCGTGTTGCCGCCGGGTTTCACTGATCATCATCGCGTTATCACGTATAGCCCACACTTTTTTCACACTGCGAATAATGCGAGGATCCCGGGCCTTACGCTCCAACATGTCGTCTGGCATCATTAGCAGCTTGTCTATGTCGAAGCCCCAGAACAATTCTTCAAAGTTGGGCCACTTTTGTTCTACCACGCGCCATACGGAGCGGGATTGAAATATTTTTTTACATAGCTCTGATAGGTAAGTGGCATCGGGAATTCTGCGAAGCTGGCTGGGCGTGGCGGGCTTGAACAGCAGCTTTTCCAGGTTTTCATCACCCCCTTTGCGCAGGCAGGCGGTGTCGTAAATAGCGGTGAATCCAGGCATTTTTGATCCTTTGAAAATCCAGCGCTATCGGAAGCTGCGCTAAATAAGTGCAATTGTTAACGGGCTGGCGGCGGTTGATAAAATAGCTAATGGGTGCGAAAAGTATTCCGATTAGGCAGCACATTCTAACAATTGCATGTATCTTAGCCACCATCAAATGTTGATCACTTTTTAGTAAGCCACTTTGATTAGTAAACCATTTTTTTAGTAAACCATTTTTTTAGTAAGCCACGGAGAGTAAACATGTCTACAGAAACCACCACCAAGAAAGCACCTGCAAAGCGCGCTACTGCCAAGAAAGCACCTGCTAAAAAAGCAGCTACCAAGAACACCGATATTTCTTCCTTCCGGGACGTTGCTGACAAAGCGGTAAATGTTTACCTGGGTGTTATTGGTAAAGGCGTCGATGCGGTGCAAGACAATATTGAGCAAGCTCGCAAAGATAACCAAAAGCGTGTCAAAGATCTTGAAAAGCGTGGTGTAAAGCTGCGCAAAGAGCTGCTTAAGCGCTTCGATAAACTGGAAATGCCTGAAATGGAAGACGTCATTGACGACGTTAAAGAGCAGCTGAGCAAGGCTCAAGAGCAAGTTGAAGAGCAGATCAGCAAGGCTCAGGAGCAGGTCGAAGACGCTGTTGATACCATCAAGGAAAAGCTGACTTCAATTAAAGAAAAAGTTGAAGAAAAAACTGAAGAAAAGGTTGAAGAAAAGGCTGAAGCGTAACTTGTAGCCCTGGCGCTGTTGCAACCAGCGCCTCAGCTAGCGGCTGTGTGAAAGCAGCCTCTAGCTTGAAAGCACAAAATGCCCGTATCGAATGCCCGTATCGAGAGATGCGGGTTTTTTCTGTTCGCCAGTTATGTGCGCCAGAATTTTTTAATGGTTTTCAGGCTCTTGCCAACATTTTTCTCAAAGGTCTGGAGGGGGCGCTTGCTCGCTTCTTCCAGGCCGTTCCACAGGGTCTTTTCCACTTTTAGGTCATCCAGTGGGCCGTCGAGTTTAAGATATATTTTTGACATCTTACTGGCGGTAGTGCCGAGCACCGGCACCAGGCCCAGTGCGGCGTCGAGGCTCCCGAGCAGGGAGATTTCTACATCCATCCTGAGGGTCTCATCCGGCAGTAACAGGTAGCCTTTCCAGTCGGTGTTTATGCCGGGAGTATTCAGCGTCATCGTGGGGATGTCGACTCTCCCCTCGTTGAAATTGCCCTGGATATAAAAGTGATCGTAGGGTACCAGCTCGGTCCGGTTGAACTCTCGCATGGAGCCTGTGAGCAAACCCTTGAGTCGGGCAAAGGCCATGGCGTCGTGCAGGGCTCCGCCCAGGGAACTGTCCCTGGGCAATTTTCCGGGCCCTGAATTGATAGAGATAGTGCCCCGCAGCTGCTCTAAAAAGTCGCCATCGATCACGCCGTGCAAGTTTCCCTTGCTACTGGCCCGGCCACTATAGAGGTAGGGGTCGTCATCGAATAAGGGGAGAAATTGTTGCAGCTGTACATTTTTGAGGTCGTAGCGGATATCAAAGCGGATATTGTCCAGGTTGCCGAAATCCGCAGAGCCCCGGGTGTGTGCACGTCCGCCGGCGATGTGCACGTCGAGCATGTGATTTTCGAGTTTGGTATTGCGGAGTTTCGCTGCCAGGGAGAGTTCGGAGAAGCGCTGTTTGCGATACCAGCCTTTGTCGACATCTATGGATAGCGCTAATTCCGCATATTGAACAATTTCCGGGGGGGCTACGCTTGTGTGAGTAGTGGGCTCCTGCGATTGCTCACCGCCCTCCCCAGGCACCGGTTGCCGGGGAAAGTAGCGGTCGATGGGAAGCAAACGGTCGATATCGATTTCGGGTGATGAGAGGTGTAGGGAAGCTACTATTCGTGGCAGTTCAGCAAACTCTCCGGTAACGGCCATGGCTTGACCGTTGAGCACAAAATCCGCTTTCTCTATCACGATGCGGTCGGTCTCCAGCGCGATATGTATCTCGCCTTCCTCGAGACTGGCCCCGGTGCCTTCCAGCGCCAGCCCCCGGACGCCAAGCTGGCCGCTGAGGGAAATTTTCTCTGGTTTGGCGCGGGAGTAATTTACTGTGGCGTTGCCCTGCAAGATACCTTTCAGTCTACAGGCGGCCAGGGGCGGGATAATTTCGCTAAGGGGGGCCAGGCTGAAGCCGTCGGCCCTGACTTCCAGGTCAAGCAAACAATGCCGGGTGTTGATGCCGCCGATGAGGCCATGGAGTTCCAGCGGGGCGTTGTTTACCGTGGCTTTGCAATGTTGTAGCCGCAGCTCCGGGCCATCCTTGTTTTCCAGATGAATCGCACCGTTAAAACCAAGTCGTGAGCCGCTTCGTGCGGTGGTGATCTGCAGGTCGCAGACATCGATGCTTCCCTCTACCCGTAGGGGGTCGGCCAGGGTGCGATCGTAATGCAACTTGATGGCAACGTCGGCACTACCATCGAGTTCCTGGATGCCCCAGTACGCCAGGGTTTCATCTGCGGCAGCCTGTTCACCGACATCTACCATTGCTGGTCCCTCTGCCGACAGCGTGATGCGCGGTGATCCCAGCAAATTTGTGGCGGTCAAAGACAGAGGTGGTAGGGAAGCGGCGCCGGTGTGGATGTCGATGTTAGCGCCGCTGAGCACGCCTTTTCGCAGTTGCAGATTTCCCTGCATAATGTGTAGCCGGGGCCGTAAACCGGAGCCGGGTAGTCGCAGGTTTGACACGCTCAGGGTGGCGGAACATTGCGCGAGTAACGCTTCGGGGTTGACACCGGGGCCGGCAAGAGGGAGTTCGGGCAGGGCCTGTGTCTCGAATTTGAGGTTTCCACCCTCCGCGAGTACCTTCCGTATATAGACGCCTTGTTTGCCCAGCAGTAGCCAGGGCACTAAATGGGTGGTGGCGTCCATGGACAGGTTTCCGGTCACGCCGGCCGATTTGATGGTGGGGCTGGACAGGTATTCCTCGACGCGAAATTGCGCCGTGGCGGACAAATCGGCCATGCTGAGGTGTAGCTCGCGCACGTTTATAACGCTTTTGTCGACAGCCATATCCAGGTTCAGGTGGGCTGGCCTGCCAGGCAGGGAAT
>CBDUUA010000230.1:0-4373 GCA_965370135.1 uncultured Cellvibrionales bacterium | reverse complement strand
AGCTAGATCAACTGCGCGAGCTAGATCAACAGGGGGCGCGTCCCGCAGGGGATTGCGTGCATCTGCAGCGCTATAAGAATTTATTCCAGTTCGCGGCCTTGCCCCAGCTGGTCATGGATGTGAGCGGCACCTATAGCTGGATTTGCTCGCACCAGGTTTTTTCCCGGGAGGCCCTGCAGCAACTGGTAGATGAGCGGCCCGGTGCCATGGCAGAGCTGCGCGCCACCATTGTGGCCGTGGAATTCAACAAGGCGGCACTAGCCCTGTTAGGCGCTGGTCAGGCAATCGACAACTTCCAGCACTCGGTCAGCGAGGCCGATGTTTTTCAGGCCGCGCTTGTTGCCATGGCGATCCATCGCAGTGAAACGCAGTTGGAGTATTCGTATGAGTTTGCTGGCCCAGGCGGTGTGCGGCGACACATGCTGGCGATCAGCGCGCTGCCGCCGGCGCGCTACATCGATCAGGGCGTGCTGGTAAGCTTGCTGGATGTCACCGAGTTGACTGACGCCCAGGAAGAACTGAGCACACGGGAGCGTTTTTTGTCCGCCACCTTGCTGGCGGTGCCGGATTTGCTGTTTGTTTACGACTATAAAGAGAACTGCCCGTTATTCATCAACCAGGCGCTGAGCCGCCACTTGGGTTATGACTGGGATTATATCGAAGCCCTGGGCAAGGACTTCACTGCCAAGCTGGTACACCCTGAGGATTGCCTGCCCACTGAAGATTTGCATGACTATCTCGCCCGCCTCGCCGACGGCGAAATTATCGAACAACCGGTGCGCATGCTACAGGCCGACGGTGAATGGCGCCAGTTCCAGTACCGTGCGGCATCGTTGGAGCAATCCGGGGGCTTGACCCGGATAGGGGTTATCGTTGCCCGCGACATCACCGAGCAACTCAAGGTGCTGGAGCGCGTCGACCAGCAAGAGCACCGTTATAAACTGTTGGCGGAGAATTTCAGCGACATCATTTGTACTACCGACGTCGATCTCCATGTGACTTACCTGAGTCCCTCGATAGAGAGAGCGCTGGGTTATGATCTCGACGAATTGGCCCTACTCTGGGTTCAGCTGCAGGAAGAAAACCCGCTCATCCGGGAAATGCGCACGATCCTGAACCGCGATATTGCCAAAGCCAGGCGCGAGCGCCGCGAGCCTCGTTTGCTGGAGCTCGACTACCTGCGCCTGTTTGAAATGGAGCTGCCTCACAAGCAAGGTGGCCTGGTGTCGCTGGAAGTGCAGTGCTCGCTAATGTGGGATGGCTCTGGTGATCTCCAGGGTTTGCTACTGGTATGCCGCGATGTAACCCAGCGAGCAAAGATTGATGCTGATCGACGGCTCGCCGCCAAGGTTTTCGAAAACAGCCTTGAGGGCATTTATATCACCGATGTCGATGGCCGGGTTAGTCAGATCAATCGGGCTTTTACCAAGCTTACCGGCTACTCCCAGGAGGATGTGCTGGGTCAGCGGCCCTCGATTCTGGGGGCACAATCAAAGCTCGTGAGTTTCGCAAAAGAGATCAAGCCGATTCTCAATAAGGCGGGTTTCTGGCAGGGGGAACTGTGTTCGCGCCGCAAGAATGGCACCGAGTTTGCCACTGCGGTAGGTATTACCGCGGTAGCCGGGCGGCAAGGTGAATTTCTTGGCAATATAACCTCATTCAAGGATATTACCGAGCGCAAAAGTACTGAAGATCGCATTCGCAAACTGGCTTATTTCGATCCCCTCACGGGTTTGCCAAATCGCAGTCTGTTTATTGATCGCCTCAACCAGGAGTTGCAGGCCGCCCTGCGGGGTAACGGCCATGTAGCACTGCTATTCCTTGATATGGATCGATTCAAGTCGGTCAATGATTCCATGGGCCATGCGGCGGGGGATCAACTGCTGAAAAAGGTCGCAGAAAAGCTGGCAGCCTGCGTGCGGGGTAACGACAGCCTGGCGCGTATGGGCGGCGATGAGTTCACGATAATTCTCAGTGGATTCAAAGAGCGGGCCAAGGCGGTCGTGGCGGCGGTCAGTGTGGCGCGCAAAGTGAGGGAGATGCTCGACGAGCCCATTGTGCTGCAGGGTCGCGAGGTGTTTCTCAGTACCAGTATAGGCATTGCCGTCTATCCCCACGATGGCGAGGATACGACCACCTTGCTACAGCATGCCGATGTCGCCATGTACAATGCCAAGCAGACCGGCAGCAATAATTTCCAGTTCTATGTCGAGGCCATGAATGCTCGGGCACTGGAAAAACTGGAGCTGCAAAATGGTCTCTATCGTGCCGCTGTCAACCACGATTTCCGGTTGATGTACCAACCCATTGTTGATCTGAAAAGTGGGCGGCTGATTGCGGTCGAAACCTTGTTGCGCTGGAATCACCCGGTTCGCGGGCCCATTTCACCCGCCGAGTTTGTCCCCGTGGCCGAGGAGTCCGGGCTGATTGTGCGAATTGGTCAATGGGTACTGCAGGAGGCGTGCCAGCAAATGGCCTGTTGGTTGAGCGAGGGCTACGAGCTGGAGTGGATAGCGGTCAATATTTCAGCGCGACAATTTGCCGAGGGTAATCTGATGCGGCATGTCAACAATGCCCTCGACGAGAGCGCCCTGCCGCCCCGCTTCCTGGAGCTGGAGCTTACCGAAAGCATCCTCATGGATAATATGTCTTATACCCTGCAGACCCTCAATGATCTCAAGTCCATGGACGTTGAGCTGGCCATCGATGACTTTGGTACCGGCTACTCATCGCTGAGCTATTTAAAGCAGTTTCCCATCGACCGGCTCAAGATCGATCGCGCGTTTGTCACCGGGCTGCCCGATGATATCGAGGATCAGCACATCACCCAGGCGATACTCGCTATCGCCCGTAGTTTCAATTTGGCGGTGGTGGCCGAAGGGGTTGAAAGCCGGGCGCAACTGGACTTTCTCACCCAGCAGGGGTGTGAGGCCGGCCAGGGTTACTTGTTTGGCAAACCGATGTCGGCCGCAGGCTTGACCGAGCTGTTACAAAATCAAGTCAAAATGCTTCTCGATATGCCCTCCGACTGACACCATGCTGCCGAATCTGTTGCTTTGCATAGGAACCGGTGACGGTTTTGTGTAAAATGCGCGCTCTTTTTTGCATGCCTTCGGTGGGGTGATTATGTTCGACGAAAAACTTACGCTTGCCCAGTTTGATCCCGATGTCTGGGACGCCATCCAGGCGGAAGAGCGCCGCCAGGAAGAACACATAGAGCTGATTGCATCGGAGAACTATGCCAGCCCGCAGGTGATGGCTGCTCAGGGCACGGTGCTGACCAACAAGTACGCCGAAGGTTATCCCGGCAAGCGCTACTACGGCGGTTGTGAGTATGTCGACCAGGCCGAGGAACTGGCCATCAATCGCGCCAGGGAACTTTTCGCTGCGGACTATGCCAATGTGCAGCCTCACTCCGGCTCCCAGGCCAACTCGGCGGTCTACCAGGCCCTGTGCAAGCCTGGCGACACTGTGCTCGGCATGAGCCTGGCCGATGGCGGCCACTTGACCCATGGAGCCAAACCCAACTTTTCCGGCAAGATCTATCATGCGGTGCAGTATGGCCTGAGCGCCACCACCGCCGAAGTGGACTACGAGCAGGTCGAGGCGCTGGCGCTGGAGCACAAACCGACCATGATCGTGGCGGGTTTCTCGGCCTATTCCCGAATTATGGATTGGCAGCGGTTTCGCGATATCGCCGATCAGGTCGGCGCCTACCTGATGGTCGATATGGCCCATGTGGCCGGCCTGGTTGCCGCTGGTTTGTATCCCAACCCGGTACCAATTGCCGATGTGGTTACCTCCACTACTCACAAGACCCTGCGCGGTCCCCGTGGCGGCTTGATTCTGGCCCGGAGCAATGCAGAACTGGAGAAAAAGTTTAATTCTGCGGTATTTCCCGGTAGCCAGGGCGGCCCCCTGATGCATGTTATCGCGGCCAAGGCGGTGAGCTTCAAGGAGGCCATGAGCGATGAATTCGGGCGCTATCAACAGCAGGTTGTCGATAACGCTCACGCGATGGCGCAGACGTTTATCGAGCGAGGTATCGATATCGTTTCCGGGGGCACCGACAATCACCTGATGTTGGTCAACCTTATCGGCAAGGAAATTACTGGTAAGGATGCCGATGCCGCCCTCGGGCGGGCCAACATCACGGTCAATAAAAACGCCGTGCCGAATGATCCCCGCTCGCCATTCGTGACCAGCGGCTTGCGAGTGGGTACGCCGGCGATTACCACCCGGGGCTTCAAGCAGGACGAGACCATCGCCCTGACACACTGGATGTGCGATGTGCTGGCGGCGCTGGAAGCCGGCAATCCTGATGCCGTGATTGCCCAGGTGAAGGCTAAAGTGCTGGAAGTCTGCGCTGCTCA
>CBDUUA010000229.1:0-4396 GCA_965370135.1 uncultured Cellvibrionales bacterium | reverse complement strand
AGCCCGCGCCAATGCCCCTGGCGGTACCACGGGGGCCGTGAACCACGGCCTCCATGCCACCAATTACCACATCCCAGTAGGCCGCATCCCGCAGCTCAAACTGCTCGACTGTCGGCGGCTCAGGCACTTCCCCCGATACTGACTTCAGGATACGGGGCCGGAACAGTTTGCCACGATTGGCAATGGTTGCCGTGGCCACTGCCAATTGCAGCGGCGTAGCCAGCATATAGCCCTGCCCGATACCGATGTTCAGGGTCTCCCCCGGATACCACGGCTCACTGCGGTGCTCCCGCTTCCAGTCGCGGGAGGGCAGTATTCCCGATCGCTCAACCGGCAAGTCCACGCCGCTGACTTTGCCCAAACCAAATAAACTGCCAAAAGCGTAAATCTGGTCAACACCCAACTTGTATGCCAGGTGATAGTAATACACATCGCAGGATTGCTCGATGGCGGTATGCAAATTGATACGCCGGCCATGGCCCCACTTTTTCCAATCCCGGTAGTTGCGACGATCATTGGGCAGGCGATACCAGCCGGGATCATTAATCGCAGTAAAGGGCGTTACCACCTCGTACTCGAGTCCGGCCAGGCCGATAATCGGCTTGATGGTGGACGCCGGCGGGTATTGCCCCATAGTCGCCCTGTTATATAAAGGCAGGTCGGGGGAATCATTCAAGGCGCGATAGTCCACGCTGCTGATACCACCGACAAACAAATTGGGATCAAAGCCTGGCGTAGACACAAACGCGATGACGCCGCCATCGTCCGGGTCGAGGGCGACCACCGCACCTCGTTCCCCTTGCAGGGCGTCATAGGCCACTTTTTGGACGCGGGCATCGATGTTCAGAATCAGATCCCGGCCCGGCAGGGGGTCCGTTCGATCCACTACCCGCAGCACCCTGCCTCGGGCATTGGTCTCGACATTTTCATAGCCAACGGTGCCGTGCAGGCTGTCTTCGTAATAGCGCTCAACGCCGGTTTTGCCGATCACATGGGTGCCGGCGTAATTGACCGGATCGAGTCGCTTGAGTTCCTTTTCATTGATGCGCCCCACGTAGCCCACGGCATGGGCAAAATAGGGTCCCTGGGGATAGTAGCGCGCCAACTCTGCCTTGACCTCAAAACCCGGCATGCGATAGCGATTGACCGCCAGCACTGCGATGTCTTCGGGGCTGAGACGAAACTTTATCGGCACTTGCTCAAAGGGGCGAGCGGCGCTGAGACGCCGCCGGAATTTGTCGATATCCTCGACCTCAATCTGCAACAAGGCCTGCAACAAGGATAGACTGGCATCCATGTCTGCCACCCGCTTCCGGGTCACAGTCAGGATATAACTGGGGCGATTGTCGGCCAACAATACGCCGTTGCGATCGAACACCAGACCCCGCGTCGGGCTGATCGGCTGCAAATGAACCCGATTGCGATCGGACTGCACCCGGTAGTTGTCGTACTCCAGGATTTGCAAATTGAAAAATCGGACTATCAATATGGCGGACAGCAGCAACATCAAGCCGACGGCTATAAGCAATCGGCCGATATAGATTTCACGCTCAGCGCGGTGAATTTTAAAAGGTTCCGGTTGGGCCATCCGCACTCTGGTGTACTAGCTATCGATGGTAGGGGTGGCCCTGGTTCAATGACCAGGCGCGATACAATTGTTCGACCAGCAGCACCCGCACGAGTGCGTGGGGCAAGGTCAACGGCGACAATGACCAGCTGCTGTCAGCACGATCCTTGCAGCCCTGGCCGAGGCCGTCCGGCCCGCCAATCAGCAGGCAAACATCCCGGCCATCCATTTGCCAGTCCCGCAGTTCTCCAGCCAACTGCTCAGTAGACCAGGGCTGACCACATTGATCCAGCGCCGTCACCCTGCTAGCCGGTGGAATCCTGCCCAGCATGGCGTCATTTTCCGTGGCGATGGCCCGCCGGGGGGTCGCATTCTTGTGGCGATGTCCCAGTGGCAGCTCAAGCCACTGCAATCGCAACTCCCGCGGCAGGCGCTTGCTGTATTCACGACAGCCCTGCTCAACCCAGCCCGGCATTTTAGTGCCGATAGTAATAATGCGTAGATGCATCAGTCGTTGAACTGCTCCGGTGCTTGCATGCCGCCATCGGACCACAGGCGTTCCAGGTCGTAGAAGTCCCGCGCCTCGGGCAGCATTATGTGAACCACAACATCAGCGTAGTCGACCAGAATCCAATCCGCCCCCGCTTCACCCTCGGAGCCAATCGGCCGGAGATCCTCCTTGCGCATCTCATCGATAACATTCTCTGCCAATGCCTTGACCTGACGATTGGAAGTGCCGCTGGCGATCACCATATAGTCTGTCATATCGGTGAGTTCACGCACATCCAGCGCCACAATCTGGCGGCCCTTGACGTCCTCCAGAGCGGCAATTATTTTATCTTTCAATTGATCTGATTTCATCGCGTAACGCTTCATGTTCCTCTATTGTTCGCCTTTATAGTTCGCCTTTATTTATTGCCCGCCTGTATCAGGCGGACAATACAGGCGATGCTGTCGAATATACTGCCATACGGTGTCCGGCAACAGGTAGCGAGCTGACTTTCCGGCGCCAATGAGCCGGCGGATATGAGTCGCCGAGACTACCATGGGGGTCAGGGACACAAATAACACCCTGCCCGCCGAACTGCGCGACAGTGTATCACCCTGATAGATAAAACGGTCGCGCCAAATCTCCAAAGGGCCGAGATCTTCGGGCAAATGCCAGCCGGGCCTGGCCATAACGACGATATGGCAGAGCTCGGGCAATTGCTGCCAGCAGTGCCAGCCATGCATACCGGCAAAAGCATCGGCGCCGACACAAAAGCTCAAGCTGGTGTCTGCCCCCCATTCGGCACGCAACTCGCGCAAGGTATCCACCGTATAGGCGGTATGGTGCTTGCGGCACTCCCGGCCATCGGCCTGTAGTTGTGACTGTTGTGACTGTTGTGACAGCTGTGACAGTTGTAAACGTTGCGAATCACCCTGTCGTTGTGAATCACCTTGTAGCGCCAACTGCACCATCTCCAGACGCTGCTCGGCGCCGACGACGGGCACCGAGCGGTGTGGTGGCACGCCGCTGGGAATTAGCAGCATAGACTCAAAATGCAGCAGCTCTACCAATTCCAGGGCGGTACGCAAATGGCCAAAGTGCACTGGATCGAAGGTGCCACCGAGCAAGCCCACGCGACGCCGCGTCAAACCGGGGCTCTCAAGCTATTGGCGAATATGGCCGTCACCCAATACCACATATTTTTGCGTTGTCAGACCCTCGAGGCCGACCGGCCCGCGGGCGTGCAGCTTATCCGTGGAAATACCAATTTCCGCGCCGAGGCCGTATTCGAAGCCGTCGGCAAAGCGCGTCGACGCATTCACCATCACCGAACTGGAGTCCACTTCCCGCAGAAAACGCCGGGCCACGCTGTAATTCTCCGTCACAATGGCATCGGTATGCAGGGAGCTATAGCGATTGATATGATCGATCGCCGCGTCCAGGCCCGCGACCACCCGAACCGCCAGGATAGGGGCCAGGTACTCGGCTTCCCAGTCTGCTTCCACCGCCGGCACCATGTCAGCCACCAGCGCCCGCGCCTGTTCACAACCGCGCAATTCAACGCCTTGCTGACGATAGTCATCGGCCAGCAGCGGCAGTATTTCCGCCGCGCGACACTGCGCCACTAACAGGGTCTCCATGGTATTACAGGTGCCGTAGCGCTGGGTCTTGGCGTTGAAGGCGATACGCCGCGCTTTGTCGGCATCGGCATCGTCGTCGATATAGACATGACAGACCCCATCGAGATGCTTGATCACCGGCACCCGGGCGTCCTGGCTAATGCGTTTGATCAGGCCCTTGCCGCCCCGGGGTACGATCACATCTACATACTCCGGCAGGGTGATCAACTCCCCTACCGCCGCGCGATCGGTAATCTCCAACACTTGAACCGCTGCCGCCGGCAGGGCCGCGTGTTGCAAACCTTGCACCAGGCAGCGGGCAATGGCCTGGTTGGAATGGATGGCCTCGGAGCCGCCCCGCAAGATGGCGGCATTACCGGATTTCAGGCAGAGACTGGCCGCCTCCGCGGTCACATTGGGACGGGACTCATAGATGATGCCGATAACTCCAAGGGGAACCCGCATGCGGCCGACCTGAATACCGGAGGGCCGGTAATTGAGATCGGTGATTGCGCCGATGGGGTCGGGCAGCGCGGCTACCTCTCGCAGCCCGACGAGCATCGCGTCGAAGCGCGCCGGGGTCAGTTCCAGCCGATCCAGTAAGGCTGCATCCAGGCCGCGGTCTACGCCCTGCTCCATATCCTTCGCGTTAGCGGCCAGCACCTCGGCGCGGGAGTTCTGCAATGCCTCGGCGGTAGCCAGCAAGGCACTGTTTTTACT
>CBDUUA010000228.1:0-4398 GCA_965370135.1 uncultured Cellvibrionales bacterium | reverse complement strand
CCGGCGCCGGATCAGCAGCGTTTTATTGCATTGCTGGAGCAGGAGGATACCGATATTTTTCGCTGGCTGCTGCGGGCCGAGACACCGGAAGATCCGCAGCTCGCCAGTATTGTCAGCCGCATTCTTGGCACTATCCATGGCACTATCCATGGTGGCTGAATGGCGGTTGGCGCCATCCCGCCTGCGCGGTCTGGCGCTCGCAATTATTGTCTGTGCGGTGCTGTTGGCCCTGCTTTACACCGGCCCCCGAGAACCCTGGCACTGGGGTTTGCTCGCTGCGCTGATGGCTTTGTTGGTCTACGATACGGCCCATTGTTGGCACAGTGCGGTGGCTGGATTCTCGGTGCAGCACGGG
This sequence comes from uncultured Cellvibrionales bacterium, assembly GCA_965370135.1. GTDB lineage: Bacteria > Pseudomonadota > Gammaproteobacteria > Pseudomonadales > JAHEGP01 > JAHEGP01. The sequence goes on along the minus strand of CBDUUA010000228.1, from coordinate 4,043 downwards.
CAGTGGTGGCTGTTGATTGACGGTGAGCGGGTGGCGGCGCAGCTTCAGGGCTATCACTTTGCCGGGCATCGCCTCGGCGTTATTCGTTTTCGCACCGCGACGGGTGTTCGCCATGCCGTGACCATTCTGCCGGATTCATTGAGCGGCGAAGCGTGTCGAAAACTGGCGCTGGCACTGGTGTGATGGCTGAAGCTGCTCTAGCTTGTCCGGCAAAGCCGGGCTCGCTCTGGTGCTATAGCCGTGGTTTGGTGATGCCAGGAGCTGGTGACAGAATAGTATCGGTAGCCAGCGCCCCGCGCTCGGGGTAGTCGAGGGTATAGTGCAGCCCCCGGCTCTCGTGGCGCAAACTGGCAGACTCGATGATCAACTTGGCGACCACCGACAGATTGCGCAGTTCAATCAAATCATTGGTCACTTTGTAGTGGCTGTAGTACTCGGTAATTTCCTGTTGTAATAACTCGATGCGGTGGGAGGCGCGCTGCAAGCGCTTGGTGCTGCGCACGATGCCGACATAGTCCCACATGAAACGGCGCAATTCTTCCCAGTTGTGGGCGATCACCACGTCCTCGTCTGAGTTGGTGACCTGGGTCTCGTCCCAGGGCCTGGCCTCGGGGGCTGCGGTGACCCGCTCAATCCGTGACATGATGTCACGGGCAGCGGACTGGCCCCATACCAGGCACTCCAGCAGGGAATTACTCGCCATGCGGTTGGCGCCGTGCAAGCCGGTAAATGCGGTTTCGCCGATGGCGTAGAGCTGGGGTACGTCGGTCCGACCACATAAATCGACCATGACGCCACCGCAGGTGTAGTGGGCGGCCGGTACCACCGGAATCGGGTCGCGGGTAATATCGATGCCGTATTCCAGGCAGCGGGCTTTGACCGTCGGGAAATGGCGGTCGATAAATTCGGCTGGTCGATGGCTGATATCGAGGTAGACGCAATCGATACCCAGGCGTTTGATCTCATGGTCGATGGCGCGAGCGACGATATCCCTGGGCGCCAGTTCGGCGCGTGGATCAAAGCGCGACATAAAACGCTGGCCGTCGGGCAGGCACAGATAGGCGCCCTCGCCGCGAAGGGCTTCGGTCACCAGGAAGGAGCGCGCCGCCGGGTGATAGAGGCAGGTGGGGTGGAATTGATTGAACTCCATGTTGGCGACCCGGCACCCCGCCCGCCATGCCATGGCAATACCGTCACCACTGGCGACGTCCGGATTGCTGGAGTACAGATAGACGTTGCTGGCGCCCCCCGTGGCCAATACCGTAAACCGTGCGTTAAAGCTTTCTACCCGGCCACTGTGCCGATTGAGGACGTAGGCTCCCCGGCAGCAGCGCTGCTCGGAGGCATCGTGAATCAGGTCGACGGCCACCCTGTTGGGGAAAAATTCGATGTTGCTATGGGCCCTGGCATTGGCGGTCAAGGTCTCTGAAACTGCTTTTCCGGTGGCGTCGGCGGCGTGAATAATGCGGCGATGGCTGTGTCCGCCCTCCCGGGTGAGGTGGTAACCGGCGGAGCCAGTCGCATCCTCGGTAAAGGGTACGCCCTGCTCGATCAGCCACTCGATGGCCTCGGCACTGTGCTCCACGGTAGCCCGCACCACATCCTCGTGGCATAGGCCGGCGCCCGCGTTGAGGGTGTCGGCCACGTGTTTGTCCACCGAGTCTTCGTCATCCAGAACCGCGGCGATGCCACCCTGGGCATAATAGGTACTGGACTCGTTGAGGGTCCCTTTACAGACCACCACCACACTGAGCTGATCCGCCAGCTGCAGGGCCAGCGTCAGGCCGGCAGCACCGCCGCCGATAATCAGTATGTCCGGGAAATGAGCTTCAGGCATGGTTGCGGGGTTTACCAACAGTTCGTGCGCTATGGGAGACACCGCCAGGCGCCAGCGTCGGGCTTAGACATTATCTAAAACAACAGGATCTAATACAACAGGCTGACAACTGGCTGACAACTCTGGCTGACAACTACAGGGGTTTTCTGCATAATCCGGGGAACTTTGATTAAAGTCAAGAATCCTTAAAGCCGTACCGAACTTAATGAGATAGTTATAGTCTATGGAATGCAGCTACTTACAAAGGGAGGCGGAATCGAGTCGCAAGCTCCGGCGTTCGGGCGATTATCACGGGAGACAAGGTGGATAAGGACGCTGACAGCATGCTGGTCGTGCGGGTGCAAAAGGGCGATAACCGCGCTTTTGATCTGTTGGTGATGAAATACCAGCACAAAATTATGGGGCTGGTTTCGCGCTATATCAAAGATAGGGCAGAAGTCGAGGATGTTACCCAGGAGGCCTTTATCAAGGCCTACCGGGCGCTACCACGTTTTCGCGGTGACAGTGCGTTTTATACCTGGTTGTACCGCATTGCTATCAATACCGCCAAAAATTACCTGGTAGCCCAGAGTCGGAGGCCCCCAGGCAGCGATATCGAAATTGCCGATGCCGAATACCTCAGTAGCGGTTCGCATCTACAGGATATCGAAACACCGGAAAACAACTTGTTCAGGGATGAGCTCAAGGCAACAGTGGAACGGGCGATTGCCGCCTTGCCGGAAGACCTGAAAACCGCGGTAACTTTGCGCGAATACGACGGTCTGAGTTATGAGGAAATTGCCGAAATTATGGCTTGCCCTGTCGGCACGGTGCGATCGCGGATTTTCAGGGCCAGAGAGGCGATTGATAAACAGATCGAGCCCCTGATGGGCACAGCTCAACATTAGTAGATGATAGGCAGATAACAGGCAGATAACAGGCAGATGACAGTAAACAGAGGAAATTCCATGACACAGCCGATACGTGAATCAATGTCCGCCCTGCTGGATGATGAAGCCTCGGAACTGGACTTGCAGCGTATCCTGAAGGGTCTGCATGGCGATGAGGGCGCCACGCTTACCTGGCAGCGTTACCATTTACAGTCCGCGGCCATGCGCAATCATTTGGGCAGCTTTTCCCAGGTCGATCTTTCCGGTCGGGTGCGTGAAGCCATCGCGAATGAATCCCAGGGCAGCTTTGCGGCAGCACAACGCCAGGGTTTTGGCGCCTGGCTCAAGCCTTTTGCCGGTGTCGCGGTCGCGGCATCGGTAACCGCGGTGATTCTTACCAGCACCCAGCTCTACAATTCTGTCACCGGCAGTACCGCGTCAGGCGAGGCAGCACTGGCGGTCAACGGCAATGTCTCCGCGGTGTTGGCGAACAGCCAGACGGTGGGTTTTGGCAATACTGCGGCGCCTGTGGTGCGGCCGATGCTGGTCAACCCGCAGCAGCAAGTGCTCGCTGATGAAATGGCCAGGCAGCGCCTGGATTTTTATCTGCGCAAGCAAGCGGCCAATGCATCCCTGAATACCAATAGCGGCCTCATGCCCTATGCCAGAACCTCCCTGCTGGAGGAGGATTAAAGGTGTTGCCGCGGGGCAGGGCGTGGTTTTTCTCCCTTTGTTTTTTGCTGGGCGCCCAGGGCGCGTGGTCTGAACAGAGCCCCAGGGAATATCTGGACCAGATGTCCCATAGTTTTCGAGAGCTCGATTACCGGGGTGAGTTCACCTATGAATACGGTAGCCATATGGATTCGCTGCGCATCGTTCATGGGGTGCGGGACGGGGTGGAGAAAGAGCGTCTGGTGTATCTGAACGGAGAGCCCCGGGAGGTCGTGCGCGATGGTCATCACCTCAGCTGTATTCACCCCGGCGACCAGATCATGCGCCTGGGGAGTGCTATTGCCACCGGGCCTTTTGCTCGCAGTTTTCAGAGCGAGCACGACATTTCCAGCTATTATGGGCTGGAGTTTGGCGAGCGCACCCGGGTTGCGGGCCGTTCGGCGCTGCAGATTGTGGTGCGGCCGCTGGATCAGTATCGCTACGGTTTCCACCTCTATCTCGACCAGGAGACAGGTTTGCTGTTGAAGAGCCTGACTATCAGTCCGGTCGGGAAAATATTAGAGCGTTTCCAGTTTACCCGCATCGAGATTGGCGCGAAGATCGAAGACAGCGAATTGCGCAGTGTTAATGCCGACAGCGCCGACAGCGCCGACAGCGCCGACAGC
>CBDUUA010000227.1:0-4400 GCA_965370135.1 uncultured Cellvibrionales bacterium | reverse complement strand
AGCTGGCTCCCATTCAAGACCCGGAAATCGTCGAGGCCGGTAAGCTTGTCACAGACCCTGAAGAAACCCGGTTGATGGCTATTGATAAAGACCAGCTGAAGGCTCTCGATGAAGACCAGCTGAAGGCTCCTGATGAAGCCCCGCTGACGGCTCTTGATGAAGCCCCGCTGATGGCTCCTGAAGAAACCGAAGGGAAGACACGGCCATTGGTGGGTGAGGGCAGTCTCAAGTCCCCGCCCATGCAAGCAGCCGCTTCCCTGCTCGCAGACACAGCTCAGCAGCAGGGTGGCCGCTCCAAATCGAGGCTACGGCGCAGCAAGCCCGGCCAGGGGGCGGTCGATGATGACGAAACCGCGCCCTATCGACTGTCTGCTAGCCGGCATAGTAAAAAATCTGATAGTGAGAAAGACTACGCGTGGCTACCCGGCCTGCTTGTTTTCGTCGCGGCGATCGTGGCAGCGTTAGCGATCTATCTGTGGCGCACCGGATAGGCCCGCTCCATTCCAGCGTTTTCCAGGTTCATTCAGCCCAATCAAAGATAATTGATCAGACAGAATCTGTAGGGTCGAATTTATTCGACCGCTCATTCGACCCGCTAGTGGTCATCCCCATCGAGACCAGATGAGGCCGGTCTGACTCAACCAAGCCTTCACCACCTGGGCCTCCCCAGGGCAAATTCACCGGAAGTAGCTCCAGCGTTCAATTGCAAATAAAAATACAAATGAGAATCATTTGCATTGGCGTTAAGGTTCGGGTTATATTGATGACTGTCTTTGAGCACACACTAGTAGTACACAATAAACGGGACAGTTTTATGAGAACCATGTTAATCGCGGCAGCTATTGCCGGGGTGGCCGCAACTGCGGCGCGGGCGCAAACGCCCTCGACAGAAGAGATGTGGGAGATTATCCAGCAGCAGCAGCAACAGCTTGAGCGACAGCAGCAGGAGCTGGAGACCCTTAAATCCGAGGCCAGCCAGCGAGACGAGAAAATCGAGGTCACCGAGGAGCGGCTTGAGCAAACTGCTGATGTGGTGGATCAGGTCGCTGCCGGGGAGGCGGGGGGCGACGCGGATCGTTGGTACCAGAAGACCAGCATTGGTGGTTATGCGGAGATGCATTACAACAACTGGGACAATAAGGGTGACACCGGCTCAGCCAAGGACAAGAAGGAAATCGATTTTCATCGTTTCGTTCTCTACGTCGGGCATGACTTTAACGATCGCACCCGTTTCTACTCTGAGCTGGAATTGGAGCATGCCATTGCCGGTGAAGGCCAGCCGGGGGAGATCGAGCTGGAGCAGGCCTATATCGAGCACGACTACCTGGCTCGCCACCGTCTTAAAGCCGGTTTGTTCCTGATACCGGTAGGTCTTCTCAATGAAACCCACGAGCCCGATACCTTCTACGGGGTTGAGCGCAACAACGTCGAGAAAAACATTATTCCCACGACCTGGTGGGAAGGTGGTATGGCTTTCAGTGGCGAATTCGGCCGGGGTTTTTCCTATGATGCCGTGCTGTCTTCCGGGCTGTATCTTAATGCAGGAGACGATGACGTAGACCCTCAATTTAAAATCCGTGACGGTCGGCAAAAAGTTGCCAAGGCCAAAGCGGATGCCTGGGCCGGTACCGGCCGTTTAAAGTACACCGGAGTGAGAGGGCTGGAAGTGGGTGTTACCGCCCAGTACCAGCAAGATATCTACCAGGATACCCTGTCCAGCAGTGTGCCGGCGACACTGCTTGAGGCGCACGTCGCCTATCAGGTGTCGGGTTTTGGTTTGCGGGCGCTGGCCGCACGCTGGGATATTGACGACGCCATCAATGCCATTGGAGAGGGCGCCGATGTGCAGCAGGGCTGGTATATCGAACCGGCCTGGCGCATCAACGAACACTGGGGTATTTTCGGCCGTTACGCGTTCTGGGATAACCAGGCGGGGTCTACTAGTGGCGCGGCAGAGGACAGTGGTATCGCCGAGGCCCATCTCGGTGTCAATTATTGGCTATTGCCCAATGTGGTATTCAAACTCGACCTTCAGGATCAGATGCCGCAAAAGAGTGGCGCCACCGAACTCGATGGTTTCAACCTGGGAGTAGGTTGGAGCTTTTAGCCCCGGCGGGCTAATATGCTCACCTGCTTGAATGTAAACCGGGGCGCCGCGCGCCCCCCAACGCAATTGGCGCACTGTGAAACGATTATTGCTTGCTGTCATCGCCACCACCATCGCCCTGAGTGTCTCGGCCAAGGGTGACTATATGAGCCTGGATGCCTTTCTCGGTCTGGCCTTCGATAGCGGCGAGCCGGCCCGGGAGGCGCTTTGGTTCAGCAATGATCAACGCAGCGAAATCAAGACTATGCTGGGCCATGAACCCGGCGCTTTGCGCCAGCGCTACTGGGGGCAAGGCTTGCGCACGGCCTGGGTGCTGGAAGAAATCGGCAAGGAGCGGCCGATTACTATCGGCATCGCCATCGAGGGCGAGCGCATTTCGCGGCTGGAGATCCTTAGCTTCAGAGAGTCTCGTGGCTGGGAGGTTCGCTACCCATTTTTTACCGACCAATTTATCGGCATGGGGCTGGATGATAACGGCAAACTATCCCAGCAGATCGATGGCATCACCGGCGCCACCCTTTCCGTTCGCGCGGTGAAGAAGGTCGCCAAACTGGCCCTCTACCTGCACCGCCAGACGCCTTATACCGATGCCGACAGCCATGAGCAGATCGCGGCCACGCAATAAAATAAGATTGTTTCTACTGCGCTGGCACCGTCGCGTGGGGGTGGCGCTTGCCTTGCTCGTGGTGCTGCTGGTCGTTACCGGCATCCCCCTCAATCATACCTCCGAGTGGCAGCTCGACCGGCAAACGGTGGCTGCGCCATGGCTGCTCGCTCGCTATGGCATCCAGGCCGATGCTGCCTTGGGTTATCAATTGGAGAGCGGGCGCTGGGTGATCCAGTCCGGCAAGCATTTGTTCCTGGACGATGTGGAAGTCGCCCGCTGTTCGACCCCGCTGTCGGGCGCCATCGCGACCAGGCAAATGCTGGTCGCTGTGTGCGCCGAAGAGCTGGTATTGCTGACCCACGGTGGTGAATTGATCGAACAGATAGGCAGCGCCTATGGTTTGCCGCTGCCGCTAACCGGCCTCGCCCTGACCGCAGGCAAGGTCTGGCTGCAGAATGAATCCCGCTGGTATCAATTGGATCTGGATTTGCTCACCTGGACGGCGGCCAGTGAGTCGATGGGGTCGCTACAGGCAGTCAGTCCGTCGACTGTGCCACTGCCGTTGCAGGATGCCGTTAAAGCAAGCATGCTTGGTGACGCCATCACTGTCGAGCGCGTGCTACAAGACCTGCACAGCGGTCGCTTGTTCGGCGCGGCCGGGGTGTGGTTGGTGGATTTAACCGGCGTGTTACTGCTGATTATCGCGCTTTCCGGTTGCTATGTGTGGTTGTCGAAACCCGGCCGCTTTCGGCGGCGTAGATAATAGCCCCCTGGGCCGCCAGGATCTCACACAAATCGCATCCGATGCCGATGGCGCAGCAGAAAAAAATACTTTCCAGCACCACTGGCGCCCGGCTCTCGCGGTAGCGAACGGCTAGCCGTAGCTCGGCAAGGGCGTGATTTGCATCGCGAACCAATTTAATTTAACCAATTTAATTTAACCAATGGGATAAAACATAGAAAGCACTATTTATAGGTGTGGTGTGGTGTGGTTGTTGGCCGAATAAATTCAGCCCTACAAAAGATAATTGATAGAAAGAATCTGTAGGGTCGAATTTATTCGACCATCGGTGCTGTAGCGTGAGCTGTCGTTCGGGGCAGACAATTGGCCGAATAAATTCAGCCCTACAAAGACAATTTATCGGGTGACTCTGTAGGGCCGAATGCATTCGGCACATTGCCTACATGGATGTAGGTACTTAGGGTTTGTTTGGAACATAAACCCTGTGCCTACATGGATGTAGGTACCAGGAGGTTTAAGGGTAGCTAGTGCGGCCCGGGCCCAGCAGGGGACAAAGGAAGTATTTGTCCCTGTCATCCATTTCCCCGTCGCCGTTCAAATCCACCCACCAGCGGCCGCCCACAAAGTCCGGATCTCCGGGCCCCCATTCAGTTTGTAGTCCGCTTGGACCGTCCATCTCCAGCTTCTGGAAGCGGCCTTTTGACGGCAGGTCTGCGAGCACGATAGAGTCGTGAAACAGGCCTGTTGACGTAACATACACAACGGGCCCAGTGCCCCGCCCAGTCAATCTGTCCTTGGCAACTGCGCCAACTGACAGGGTGGACAACGCGCCGACAAGCGCCATGGTGCTGAACAATTGGATGTTTTTCATGAGATTGCATACTCCTTACTGAGGCGAGGGAGTATTCTATGAATTTGATATCACAGCAGCGTCGCGGAATTAT
>CBDUUA010000226.1:0-4443 GCA_965370135.1 uncultured Cellvibrionales bacterium | reverse complement strand
CAACTCGCTGGCAGTGCAAACGCCGGGCTGAGTCCCGGCGTTTTTATTTTCACCGCGCTGTCGGTTGAATAAATTCGATCCAAAGTATATCGCGCCTTTGTAGGGCTGAATTTATTCGGCCACAAAACTACCATCGTGAACAGTCATCAACAAAGAACTCAACGAGGCACAGATGATGAACCAGACATTGCAAGAACTCGGTTTGCCCGCCATCGATCAGATCGGCTTTGTGGTTAAGAACCTTGAACAGTCCATGGCAAAATAGCCATGAAAATTTATACCACAGCACCCTTGGAAGACCCTCGCAACGCTCGCACGATCTATAGAGAGCTTGAAGATATTGGCTACGACGGTGCATTCTCATTTGAAGCCAAACACGATCCTTTTTTGGCGCTGGCGGTCGCTTCGGAACATAGCGAAAAGATACAGCTGGGTACCGCGATAGCGATTGCCTTCGCCCGCAACCCGATGAACTTAGCCAATCTGGGCTACGATATGCAGTCCATTAGTGGTGGCCGCTTTATTCTCGGCCTGGGCACCCAGGTGCGCCCTCATATCGAAAAGCGCTTCAGTTCCACCTGGTCGAAACCCGCCGCCCGACTGCGCGAAATTGTACAGGCGATACGGGCGATCTGGGATTGCTGGGAGGGCAATAGCGAGTTGCAATTCAAGGGCGAGTTTTATACCCACTCCATTATGATTCCGGCCTTTAATCCCGGCCCCAATCCCTACGGGCCGCCGCCAATTTATACCGGCGGTTTTGGCCCCTTGATGACACAAGTGGCCGGGGAAGTCTGCGATGGCTTTATCGCCCACCCCTTCAATACCCGCAAATCTTTGCTGGAAAATAGTCTGCCGGCCTTGCGTAAAGGCCTGAAACTCTCCGGCCGTGGCAGGGGCGACCTGCAGGTGATGTGCGCCACGCTGATTGTTACCGCAGATACTGAAGAGGAGTTCGAAGCCTCCAAACTCGCCGCCAGAAAACAACTGGCTTTTTATGGTTCCACCCCTGCTTATCTGCCAACCCTGCGATGCCACGGTTGGGACGATGTGCATAAGGAGCTCAACGCATTATCCAAACAGGGTCGCTGGGACGATATGACCGACCTTATCAGCGATGAAATTCTGGAGGCTATCGCAGTGGTTGGCCCCCGCAAGGAAATAGCCGCAAAGATCACCGAGCGCCTCGACGGTATTGCCGATATCGTCAGCCTTACTCACAACCGCTACCCGGATCCCGACTATTGGGCCGATATCGTGCAAGAACTCAAGGGTAAACATGACTGATCAAAGCATTGAAATACTATTGGCAAAGCAAGCCATCAGGGATACCTTAGCCCGCTATTGTCGCGGTCTGGATCGTATGGACAAGGAGATGGCACACTCCGTTTTTCACCAGGACTCGACGGTACTCTACTACGATATTTATGAAGGCACGGGCCGGGGTTTCATCGACTGGGCATGGAAATCCCACAGTGCGATGGCCTGCCATTCCCACCAAATTGGCAATGTATTGACCGAGGTAAACGGCGACACAGCAGTTAGCGAGTCTTATGTAACGGTAGTTTTATGGACCCTTCCCGACGAAGATAATAAGCAGCTGGAAATTATTAGCCGCGGTCGCTACCTGGATCATTGGGCCAGGCGCAATAAGCTCTGGGCGATAGAGCGCCGCGTATTCGTTGCAGACATGCAAGCCATGCACGAACTGGAACATGGCCAACAGGGCGATAGCTCCAAACGCGATGAAAGTGACCCGTCTTTTGCGTTATTCACAAGTTTGCGCGTTGATAGCTGAGATGAATCAGGCTATCGCCGAAATGGGGCGTGCTGATTGATTGGACTCGATACCAATATCGTAATCCGTTACCTTCGATAAGAAAGCAGCAAATTTGCCGGGATTTGACCTGCTGGGATTGAGGTGAGGGCCCGGAGGTACGTGCGAGTCAATTTCATGCACCTCCGAACCATAGCCGCTCTATAGCCCTGGCCAATTCCCCAGGTCCGACCCCAGACTCGCTCGATGGTCTAGCGTTCACTTGCTCTCCGGGCAGATTACTTCTCGCGCAGCCTGCGCCATTGCGGCAATCATTTCCCAAGGCAAGAAAGGTTCACTGTTTTTCCCGATTTGTTCGGGTGTCATGCTTATGAACGGTTCCTGACAAGTACCCACTGCGATGACGTACAGGTATTTCATGCTGTCGTCGGTATCCTTCTTTTGCTGCTCTTCCGGATACAGCTGGGCAAACCGCTTACCAAACTTCTCTACCTGTATAGGGTCAAACCTATTTTATAATATAAAAGAAAATGATTTATGTAAGTTTAAGATATACAAAGCAACAGCCCAAGAGCCTGTCGAGTTTAGGCGATCGTAGCGAGGGGAGGCCATTTTGAGTCAGATTTTTCGATCGTTTGAGGAAAATAGCCGTGGCTATTTGACGAAAAGGATCGAAATAGATGGCCAAAAGGGCTTTTCCGCAGTAGATCAGACCTAGGTTCGACAGGCTCCTAAACCGCTCTAAACTAATTTATTGAGCTTTTCCGAAAAAAAGCGCGCACTCCACAATTTTAGACTTTCCACTTCCGCCGGCGGCTCTACATCTATTTCGAGCTTGATATTAATCTTCTGACCTTCGTGGCCCTGATCAAAAGTCCCACGGGCCGTGCCACCTTGCTGGAGCCAGGCGATATTGTCATTCCGGCCCGGGGCGAGCATTACCAGGCCGTCAGCTTCGCCCTGCCCGAGCCAACCCTGGCCAGCAGCCAATTGCTGACCTTGCGGGTCACCAGTGATACCGTACTGCCCGGCTACCTGTGCTGGGCGCTGAACCAGCCCGGCCCGCAGCACACTCTGCGCAATGAATCCCGGGGCAGCAATATACCCCTGCTCACCCGCCAGAGCCTGGGCGCGGTACAGGTACCGCTACCGCCACTGGCCACCCAACAAAAAATTATCGAGCTGCAACAACTATGGGAACAGGAGCAACAACTCACTCAACAGCTACTCGATAACCGTGAAACCCTACTCAAGGGCATGTTCCAACAACTATTACGCCAGGCGGGGCTCACACACCCCAGCGCACAAACCAGCCCGCACCCTCACAGAGAACAAGAGGAAAACAGGAATGACTGAAACCACTATCACCCCCGCCCCCACCGACTCGGTAAGTAGCAGCGAGATCAACAATGCCCTCTGGTCCGCCTGCGACACCTTTCGCGGCACTGTCGACGCGAGTATCTATAAAGACTATGTGCTCACCATGCTGTTTCTCAAATACATCTCCGATGTCTGGCAGGATCATTACGAGGCCTACGAGAAAGAACACGGCGATCACCCCGAGCTGATCGAGGAGCTGCTGAAAAATGAACGCTTTGTCCTCCCAAAGAGCGCTAACTTCTATACCCTCTATGAAGCCCGTTACGAGCCCGGTAACGGCGAGCGCATCGACAAGGCTCTGCACGCCATTGAAGACGGCAACGGCACCAAGCTGCAGGATGGCGACCACGGTGTGTTCCAGGATATTTCTTTCAACTCCACCAAGCTCGGCGACGAAGCCCAGAAGAACGACATTCTCCGACATCTGATTGAGGATTTTAACAAGCCTCAGCTCAACCTGCGCCCCAGCCGTGTCGGCAGTCGCGATATTATCGGAGACGCCTACGAATTCCTGATTGAAAAATTTGCCGCCAGCGCCGGCAAAAAAGCCGGTGAATTCTACACCCCGGCCGAAGTCTCGCAGCTGATCGCCGAGCTGGTCGCACCACAAGAGGGTGACGACATCTGTGACCCCGCCTGCGGTTCCGCATCCTTGTTAATGAAGTGTGGCCGACAAATCAAACAAGCCACCGGCGGTAAAAAATACGCCCTCTACGGCCAGGAAGCCATCGGCAGCACCTGGGCGCTGGCGAAAATGAATATGTTCCTGCACGGCGAAGACAACCACATCATCAAATGGGGCGACACCCTGCGCAACCCGCGCTTGCTCAATAGTGATGAAAGCCTAAAGCACTTTGATGTGGTCGTCGCCAATCCACCCTTCTCACTGGATAAGTGGGGCCATGAATCCGCCGACAGTGACCGCCACGGCCGCTTTCGCCGTGGCATCCCGCCGCGCACTAAAGCCGACTATGCCTTTATTCTGCATATGATTGAAACCATGAAACCCCCTTCTCGTAACAAGCCAGGCGGTCGCATGGGTGTGGTCGTGCCCCACGGCGTGTTATTTCGCGGCGCCAGCGAAGGCAAGATTCGCCAGAAGTTGGTAGAAGAAAACCTGCTCGACGCCGTGATAGGCCTGCCGGAAAAATTGTTTTACAGCACAGGTATTCCCGCAGCGATTTTAATTTTCAAAAAGGATAAAGCCCTACGTACGACCGCCAGGGATGGTGGAAGTGACGGCATTGCAGGAGCAAATTCCGTCCTGTTTATTGATGCCAGCCGTG
>CBDUUA010000225.1:0-4466 GCA_965370135.1 uncultured Cellvibrionales bacterium | reverse complement strand
GGATGAAACGCCAGCTCGATGCCTTCGCGAATCTGGGACTTGTTAGACAGCATGTTGCGGTAGCGTTTGAAGCGAGGAGTCCCCTTGGTATCGATGGCCTCGGTCATGCTCATGCCGCCGACCCCCAGAAACATCCGTTTTCCCTCAATAGTAAAAATATAAATGCCGATAGAAACGGCGTCCACGGGCTGGGCCCAGTTGAAGTCTACGGGAACACCTTGGCCTGGTCCCTGGATTAGAGGTGGCCTGGATACACCATCCCAACGGGCGACCCGCTTTAAGCCGGAACTGAAGTAGACTTTTCGGTCGAGCAGCTCGGTGAAAATGACTGCGTCGAGTATCGGTTGGGACTCGTGCAATTGACGAAACACATCGGCCAATACCTGCTGCTTTTTGGCCATATCAATCTTACCCGTACCCGGATCAAAGGGATCACCCCATTGGGACTCGGAGACACTGAGTGCCTGGCGGTAGCTGTTGTTGTCCAGCACGTTGTAGCCATGTTTTTTCAGGTACTTGACAACATAGTCATCAATCCTCGCTTCATAATTTTTCAAGTACTGCCGAGCAGGTTTGCCGAGATTGTGGCTGGCGAGAATAACGGTCTTGTACTGCTTGGCGTCGACGATGCTTTTGTCGAGTTGATAGGGGTATACTGTATTTTCGCTACCGGCGAGAGCCCACTGGGTGACCAGCCAAATAGCAATAACGCGCAACATCAACACGGGAAACTCCTGCGGGGGAAATGGCAGATCGAAAGTTTAACAATGCCGACATGGGAATGATAGCGACGCCAAAGCGCTTGCCTGTTGGCGACGCTATCGCGCTTCACTGCCAGTCTGTCGGCAGTGGCCGCCCGGTGTTATTGCTGCATGGGCTATTCGGTTCGGGCAACAATCTCGGTGGCCTGGCGCGGCATCTGGCAGGCAGCTACCAGACCCTGCGTCTGGATTTGCGCAACCACGGTCGCTCGCCCCACAGTAGTGCAATGAATTACCCGTTGATGGTCGCGGATGTTTTGCGTTTTCTGGATCAACGGGGCATCGATCAATGTGCCGTTATCGGTCACTCGATGGGCGGCAAGGTGGCTATGGGTCTGGCTTTGTTAAGGCCCGAGCGGGTGGCGGCACTGCTTGTGGTTGATATCTGCCCCATCGACTATGAAGACAGTCGGCACGACGGTGTGTTTGATGCCATGCTGGGCTTGCCCCTGGATAAACTCGAGAGCCGCGTTGAGGCCGACCGCATACTCGGTAATAGTATTGACGATGCCGGTATACGACAATTTCTGCTGACCAATCTTTACCGCGATCAGCGGGGCTATGCCTGGCGTGTCAATCTGGATGCCTTGTTGAATAATCGTCGTCAGTTGGCCGTTGCCCCCGCTCATGGGGGCGCATATGTCGGCCCCACACTACTGGTCAAGGGCGCCCGTTCGGACTACATCAGCTCGCGCTGCAACCAGGCCATCGCCAGCCAGCTACCGCAGGTTGAGCTCAAGATAATTGCCGATGCCGGCCACTGGCCCCATGCGGAAAAACCGGTGATATTCAATACGCTGGTAAGCCGCTTTCTACACAAACATTACCGCCCGGAACAGCGTGCTTGAATATGAAAATAGACGGCCCTTTTTATGCGACACTGGATAACGCAGCGGCTGAGGCCAGGCGATTGGCGGCGGCGGGGTATGATGGCGTTTACACGATGGAGGGCAATACCGATCCTTTTTTTCCTCTGGTGGTGGCGGCACAGCACGCTCCCGGTTTGGATATCGCCACGGCTATTGCCGTCGCCTTTCCTCGCAACCCCTGCACCTGGCCTATCGTCACACATGAATGACACCGATGTTCGATGCAGGACCGAGCGATTACGGCAAACCGCCGATCTTGCTGGGTGGACTTGGCCCGGTAATGACCGCGGTTGCCGGTGAGGTCGCCGACGGCTTGATTGTACATCCCTTCAACAGTATCGCTTTTGTGGAACAACACGCCATGCCGGCCCTGCAGCGAGGCCTCGAGCGGGCGCAGCGCAAGCTGTTGATTCAAGGTGGATATCATGAATGTAGAACGACCAGGCATTAGCCGCGGTATCTTGCACCGAGTGATTTTTGGTTTTACGTTGCTGTGTGCGCTCGGTTGGCTTAACGGATGTCAGTCGACGGAGATTCTCCGCGTTGCCGATTTTTCGAGCGCTGAGCAGTTGCCCAATCACATCACCCTGGTGAGCTGGAACGCGCAAAAGGGCAGTGATGTTCGCTTTCGGGCCGACATGGCCCACTTGTTGGTGCAGCATAATCCCGACTTTGTACTCATGCAGGAGGCAACCGAGGATCTGTTGATACACCAGGGGATCGGGGGGCATTTTGCCGGTAGCTGGCGCTATCCGTTTCCCAAGGGGCCAACTATCGGCTTGATGACGCTCTCCAAAGTGCCGCCCGGCCAGTTGATGCCGTTGCCGACCAGGCATCGAGAATTTTTTGTCACCGCACCAAAACTGTCATTGGCCACCCAATACCCGTTGCCCGATGGGCGGAATTTACTGCTGATCAATGTCCATATTCTGGCCTTCGAACGAGGGCGCAACAAGGCTGTCGCAGAGCAGTTGCAGGGTTTGAAGGTAGTAATGCTGGCGCATGAGGGACCGATCATCCTGGCCGGTGATTTCAATACCTGGAACAGGCAGCGCCTGGGGATGCTGGAGCAACTAGCCAGTGAGCTCGGTCTTACTGAGGTGGTGGGCTTTCCCGATGGCAGGCGTACCGGCGGTACCGGCTATCGTTGGGCAGACAAAGTGTATGGTATTAGCTGGGATCTGCCGCTGGATCGTATTTATTATCGGGGTTTCAGCGCGTACAGTGCCGAAATACTGCCCTATGATTCATCCGATCATGCGGCGCTACTGGTGAAACTGGCGCTACATTCCGAGCCGGTAGCTAAAATCGAAATGCCCCGCTCATAGCTGATTTTCCAAGGGCAGCCAACGGAAGAAGAAATCTCCTAGCCGCTGACTAAAACTGCGAGCGGGTGCCTTGTCGACGGTGCCTCGTGCCGAAGTCCACTGCAGTTTACCATTGTTATCCACAATGACACGCCAGGCGCTCTCGGGCGCCATAAACGTCTCCAACAGGTCGGCCAGCTCACTGCAAAAAGAACTTGAGTGAATCAACAGGCCATTTTCAGTATTGATGTCCAGGGCTCTGGGGTCCAGGTTGAGTGAGCCCACAAAACAGCGCTTGCGGTCTGCGACAAAGACTTTCGGATGCAGGGCGATAAATTCGCTTCGCACCGGCGGCAGGTCAGCGAGAGCGCGAACTTCCGCGCTGGGCTGGTGACTAAACTCGTAGAGCTCCAATCCCGTGCCGAGAATTTCCCGCCGATATTTTTTATAATGTGCGTGTACAGCGCTGTGGTCGCCGGAAGCCAGTGAGGCGGTCAGTATGCGCACCCTGGCGCCACTGTCGACGATCCCATGCAGCCGCTCGATAAAGTCCCCGGTAGGAATCAGGTAGGGCGTCACGATAATGACCTCCGCGGCATTTTCTGCGCTGAGATCCTCCAGCATATGGTAGAGGCGATAGGTGTGCTCTTCCAGCACTTCCGGATTGTCCTGCAGAAACACCGTCCTGGCGATATGCATGTCGGCTGGCAAATTCTGTAATAGGGCGGACCAATCCCCCGGCATTTGTGGAAGATAGTTGGGAACAGCCATGCCGCTCACCTCCCGTGCCAGTTCAGCTCCCAATGCTGCTACGTCCTCCTGTGTCGGGTCGCCGTCAAAACCGCTGGCTGGGTAGGCTGGGCCTGAACTCCAATACTGGTCGAAGGCTCGGCCAATACCTTCGATTACCGGGCCAATGACCATCACATCCAGATCGAGGAAATTGTAGGGCTGGTGCAGGCCATAATACTCGTCCGCCAGATTGCGTCCGCCCAGAATGGCGAAGTGACCGTCCGCTATCAGTAGCTTGTTGTGCATGCGTCGATTAAACGCTTTGAAACTGCCGAGAAAATTTCCCGCCAGGCCAGCCGTTCCCGAGCGGTATTTGCCCGGGTTGAAAATTTTCACTTCGATATTGGGATGCGCATCCAGGACTGCTATTGGTTTGTCGGTAGCTTTGACCGATCGCTGTGAAACAAGATAGAGGTCATCCACCAGCAGGCGTACCCGAACGCCGCGATCGGCAGCCGCCCACAAATGCTGCAAGACCAGGTTGCCGATGGTGTCGTCCGCCCAGGTGAAATACTGGACATCAATAGCGGCCCGTGCGCTGTCAATCAGCGCCAGGCGCCACTCGATGCCTTCCCGGGCGCTCTTGAGTAGAAGCAGTGCATCAACATCGCCTGATTTCGAGCTTACCGCCTGCGCTGTTTTGGCCAAGGGGCCATCGGTGGTGGCGGGCAGGGCGAGGGAGGGCTCCACTTTGGGCGCAGGGGGCAGAGTAGCACAAGCCCCCATCATTACTAGAA
>CBDUUA010000224.1:0-4472 GCA_965370135.1 uncultured Cellvibrionales bacterium | reverse complement strand
TGTTCCAGGCTTGTTGCCACAGCTATTGATGTCTCACTTGTGATGTCCAACTTGAATAGGGGGTGTTAGAAAGGCTGCGAAGCATAGCACCAGCGAGCCCCGCAGTGCTACGTTTTTACCGCAAATCAGAAGCCCGGGCTCACTCCAGGCGCACCACCGTGCCGGCGCCGCCAAGGCAGCATTCCAGAAGAATGGCCAGATGAGAAATGATCGAGACGGCTAGTATCCAAAATATTCCACTGCGAATACTAATGCGGAAAACGTGCCCGCACCGACACAAAAATAGCCGTACTCCCTGGCTGATCGAATCCTGGGAATTTCGTATACGGTCGCGACGACAATAATGCCCCCGGCAATGAGTGCATACCACAAGGCAAGAGCTGCGTTTGAAATTTCCAGCAACACTCCGGTAATCCAGCCGGCGAAGATACCCGCGGCAAATCCGAATCGGGCGGTTTCATCGTAAATACGGGTAAAATGTTCACGCAATAGCCAATCGACACCGGCGAGATGAATTGCCATCGCCAGGGCTAAAAATATCGCGGGCTCAGGCCGATGCGTGGGCTGCTCTGCCAACAGATAACCGATCAAAAAATTGTATGCCACCAGGCTGGCAACTTCCACCTTGACCGTTACAGGTGCAGATGCGTAAGTGATGGTAGAAGTGTTCTGGTTTTGTCGAACCCTCATCACCAACAAGATGATGCCCAGGTAGGCTGCAAAACCGAACAGAGTGACAAGGTAAATATTGTGCCCCAGCAGTCCATGAAGGCTGCTCCCTTCGGTATTCGCCAGTTTTTCCCCTACCTTCGCAAGATGCGGAAAAATATCCACGAAGACATAGGCCATCGCAATGCCTACAGACGCCGGCAACCAGAGATTGTCCTGCTTCCGCATAAAACGGAAGCGGGGCGTTTGTAGATGAACGAATACAATTACTGTGGCGCCAATGAAGGAAGGTAAAAACGGCATTATGCTATTGAGACTGACTATTGGTGTCACGGCTTGCTCCTGTCACTCTGCTATCCAGGTATGCGATCAAAGTACAGGCGCCAGCAGCGCTGAGCCGCGCGCCTTCAACTGCTCCCACAGCGATTGATCCTCCAGCGCAACAGCGGGCACTTCGATGGAATTCGACAAATCGTTCAGCAGCATGGTCTCAAGCTGCCGAGCGAATTCAGGATCCGCTACCAGCGCGGTAATTTCAAAATTAAGCCGGAAGGAGCGGTTGTCAAAATTTACTGTCCCCACCAGGGCGTACTTGTCATCGATCAACATCACTTTCTGATGCAAAAAGCCCTTCTGGTAAGAATAAATCCTGGCGCCCAATCGAGAGAGTTTACTCAGGTAAACATTGGCAGCATGACGCACAAACCAGTTATCGTTCATTTCAGGTGTAATAATCCGCACATCGATACCTTTGAGCAGAGCCAATTTCAGCGCCACCATGGTGGCTTCATCAGGAATAAAGTAGGGTGTCGCTATCCAGATTCGTTGGCGGCTGATGTTCAGTGCGTTGGTGAAAAACAGACTTGCAGTCTCTATGTCATCGGCTGGACCGGAGCCAATGATAAGCACTTTTTTGCCATCCTCGGCTTGACCGACTGCAGGCTGGGGATGCCAGGACAAGCCGCGCAGAAGTTCCTTACTGGCCCAGTGCCAGTCCGAAAGGAATATTGCCTGTGCGGCAAGGGCGGCGGGTCCATTGATTCGCAAATGGGTGTCCCGCCACGGTGTAAGTTTCCGATCCAGACCAAGGTATTCATCACCGATATTGAGCCCGCCAATCCATGCGGCCTTGCCGTCGACGACAACGATTTTACGGTGATTCCGGAAATTTAATTGAAAACGATTCTGAGGGCCCTGGCGCGTATTGAACGGAATCATCCGGATTCCTGCAGCCGTGAACTCTGAAATCCAGCCGGCATCGAGTCCGGAGCTGCCAAGTTCATCATAGAGAATGTAGACGGCAAGTCCGTCCCTTGCCTTTCGTATCAACTGCTCCTTGAATTTAGAGCCGGTGCTGTCAGCGCGGATGATATAGAAAAGGAATAATACGTATGATTCCGCTTGCTCGATGCCGGCGTGTATGCTCTCGTAGGTTGCCTGTCCATCAATCAACAGTTCTACGTCGTTACCTTTCGTGAGTTTTAAAATGGATGGTTTTTTTATCGCTTCAGACTCGGGAAACACCTCACCGAGTGTTACCCGGTAAGCCTGGATTTGATTTCGTAGCTCGTTAATTTCACTTTCGATGTCAAGGGAAGCATCTCGCCAGGCTTCGGTATAGCCGTTGAACTTACTGCGCCCGAATACCCAGTAAGCTGGAACGGTAATAATCGGCAGGGCATTCAAGCTGACCGCCCAGGCGATTGCCCCCTGTGGTGTACGGGTCCGTAGAATAGCGTGAATCGAACTCGCGAGGCCCAGCAATTGAAAGACCAGGAGTAATGTTACAAGCATTTTTTTGCGCCTGGGGATCAACATAAGCAAAACAATTGCTATTGGATGATTTGCTGCTCAAGATCGGACTGAGCCAGCCGTATCGACTGTGCCTGGTGCTGCGACTCGGGCACCGGGGTGTCGAGGGGCAAGTCGTCCTCTGAGCCCAGCAACACAGCCAGCCAACGGCTTTCATCGCTGGATTCAAAGGCGATTTTCATGGTCATCGTCAACGGTACCGACAGAAACATGCCTACCGGCCCCAGCAACCAACCCCAAAATACCAATGACAAAAACACTACCAGGGTCGACAGACCGAGGCTGCGCCCCATCAGTTTCGGCTCCACCAGGTTGCCGTAGACACCGTTGACCACAACATAGACCAGCGCCACCCAGCCCGCGGAGACATAGCCGAACTGTATCAGCGCCATCAGCACCGCGGGGATGGCCGCAATCACCGAGCCGATATTGGGCACGAAATTGAGCAGAAAGGCGATAATGCCCCACAGCACCGGATAATCGACACCGAGCACATGCAGCGCAAGGGTGATGGTGACGCCGGTAGCCAGGCTCATCGACGACTTAATCACCAGATAGCGATTGAGGGTGTTGGAGAAGCGGCCAAAACCGTACATGGCGCTGGCCGGGTCGCGGGATATCTCCCGAATTTTATGCCCAAAACTGGGTAGCTCCAGCAAAATAAACGCCACCGTCAAAAAGATGAGAAACGCGTTCGCCAAGGTGCCGATTAAACGGTTAAAGGCCGACCCGACAAACCCCATGGCCGCGCTTAAATCGAGCATGCTGCGGGCCTTGGTCATATCCATTTCGAGGCCATGAGAGCTCATCCAGCCCAGGCTCTGCCCGGTGATCTCCTGCAGGCGGGACTGATATACGGGCAGGTTTTTCGAGAAGCCATCCAGGGAGGAGCCCACCAGACCAGACAGCAATAGTGCTATGCCTACGATAGCAACCATGACCAGGGCCAGCGCCACCGACTGGGGTACCCGGCGGTGGGTCATCCACAGCATTGCCGGTGCGCTGATCGCGGCAATGAACAAGGCGATAAGAAACGGCGTAACAATAGGTTCCGCCGCCCGAACCGCAGCCAGAATTATTACTACTGTGGCCATGGTCAGCATCCATATCGTGCTTCTTGGTAACGCGGACTCTTCGCTCATTTATTCGATCGACCGTCAAACATGGGTGAGTGAGTTTACCCCGCACCGTTATCGACCACCACCTGTTTTAGATAGCATTTTTAGCTTGTATCGTCTCATCGAATTCCTATAATCGGCCAGCCAGCGCTAGAATTAAAGAATTAAAGAAATTCCTCCCTAAATCCGCTGCCATGCAATAGAGCCACCGATGTCACCGTCACCAGCAAAGCAGAACCGGCACCGTACCCTGCCTTTCCAGCCAACTGCCTTTTTAATCGCAGCGGTACTGACTCTACTGCTGGGCGGCTGCACGATTGTGCCGCTGGACGGTGGACACACCATCAGCCACCATTTGCCGGCACCCGCGGACACCCGAATTGCGCTGCGCCTGCAGCGGGAAGGGCAAACACTGCCACTGAATACGCCCAGTGCCGCCCGCTTGCAGGTCAGCGGCTACCAGGCCTGGGAAGATCGCCAGCGACTGACCCAGCTCGCCGATATCAGTCTCGACATCCAGTACTTTACCTGGAAAGACGATGACAGCGGCAGGGTTCTTATGAGCCATGTCATCGACGCCGCGGATCGGGGCGTGCGGGTAAGATTGTTACTCGACGATATGATGGCCATCCAGCAGACCATGCTCTCCAGGATCGATGCCCATGAAAATATCGAGGTGCGACTGTTCAATCCATTTTCTACCCAGCGCGTCGATGCCCTGATCCGACCCTTTGAGTGGCTTACCAAAGAGCGCGTCAATGTGCGCATGCACAACAAGGTGTTTATTGCCGACGGCCTGGTCGGTATCGTGGGCGGGCGCAATATCGAGAATCGCTACTTTTGGATAGACCCCGAATTCAACCATCGCGACCT
>CBDUUA010000223.1:0-4491 GCA_965370135.1 uncultured Cellvibrionales bacterium | reverse complement strand
CCTCTTGCTCGCAATGACCGTTACCGCCGCCAATGCCCAAACCATTGACAAAGAGCGCTTGCGGATTGACCAGTACCAGCAGAAAATCAGCTCACTGCAACAGTCTAACAGTGATATTGAAGAACAGCTGGTGCAGCTGGATCAGCAGATTGCGGCAATGGCCGGCAGCTATGCACCCGAAGAGAAAGCCCGGGACAACGCTGAAGCCCGCTACCAAAAGGCCCTGCAAGCGGCAGCGGATACCCCGAGCGCAACGAACAAGGATCGAGCCGAAAGCGCGCGCTTTGAGTATCTAATGGCTGACCGGAAGTATCGGCGCTCCTCGCAAGATGTGAGCAAGTTAAAAAAACAACAAAAAACATTGCAGACCCAGTTGGCCAGCAACGAGAAAATGATTGGCAAGGCCGGCAGTCAGGTAGTGCAGAAGCGTGAACTGATTGAGGGCATGGAGCAACAGGCGCACAAACAGGCCGCTGTGCAGGCTAAAAATGAACGTCGCAAGCGCATAGAAAAGGAAGCCGCGCTACGCGCCAGCCGGGACGAGCTGACAAAAACCCGCAAACAGTATGCCGCGGCAGCCGCAGAAATTGCGGCATTGAAAGCCCGGTTAGCCGCCAGAGAAGCTGGCGCCGGGGCGACCGCAGCCTCGAGCAGCGCCATCGCAACCGCGCAAGCGTCACCCCGCAAAAGTGCTGCGCCAGCCACTGGTTCCCGCAGCACACACATAGACAAGCGCAACCGCAGCACCGCCAGCGTCGTAAGCACCAGGGACTCACTGCTAGGTGACAAAAAGCAATATTTCGCCTTGCTCGAAGCCGCCGGGCTGAAGCGTGGCGCCAGATCGCGAAGCAATAAAATTCTTCATGTCAGAACCTTCAAGAACAACCGCCTGAGCAAGCAAACCTCTCACTCATTAAAATACCTGGGCAATGGCGTCTATCAGGGCAAAACCGTGGTTCGCTCAGGAGAGACCGCTTTTATTGTAGGCAATAAAAAATGGCAGTGGGCAATCCCCGATGCCGATCACAAAAAGCAATATATCTTTACCCTGGACAGCCGGGACAAAGCCAACCCCAAACTAAAACTGTTCGCCCGCCGTGATGTGCAGTAAAAGCTAAACCTTGTGGCAAGCCACCATCCAATCTTTCCGCTGGTGCCGACGCATGTTCGGCACGGACTCGTGGCAACGGCTATCGGCATGGGGGCAGCGATCGGCGAAGCGGCACGCCCTGGACTCGCCAATGGGCGCCAACACCTCGCCCGGTATCGGTTGATGTTTGCGCGACTTCTCCAGCACCGGATCCGGCACTGGATTCGAGGCCAATAGCGCCTGGGTATAGGGGTGTGCCGGCGCTTCAAATACCTGGTGCGCGGGCCCGAGTTCGACCAGCTTACCCAGGTACATGACGGCGATGCGATCCGATATATAACGCACCATCGATAAGTCATGGGCAATAAACAGAATACTGATGCCCATCTCCCGGCGAATGCTCTCCAGCAAGTTGACAACTTGCGCCTGCACCGACACGTCCAGTGCCGATACCGGCTCATCGCAAATCAGCAAGCGCGGCTTCAAGGCAAGAGCCCTGGCAATGCCCAGGCGCTGCCGCTGGCCGCCGGAAAATTCGTGGGGATAACGATTCATATGAGTGGAAGACAATCCCACCCGCTCCAGCCAGGCCAGCGCTTTTGCCTCCAGCGCCGCGCCCTTGCCGGAGCCTGCGAGCCGCATACCCTCCATGACGATCTCACCCGCAGTCATCCGTGGACTGAGAGCGCTATAGACCTCCTGGAAAATCATTTGCATGGCGCCGCTTTGGGCACGAAAGTCCCTGCTGCGATAATGATCCGGCAGCCGACGGCCTTCAAACTCCACCCAGCCCGCCGATTTATGGTTGAGACCGATAATCAACTTGCCGAGCGTGCTTTTACCCGAACCACTCTCCCCTACCAGCCCGAGGATTTCCCCGCTGCCGATATCAAGACTGATATCGTCTACCGCCCGCAATAGTTGCCCGCGGCCCAGCTTGAAATAGCAACTCACGCCTTCGATGTGCAGCAGCGGCTCAGCCATGACGGCCACCGCGGTATTCGAGATAGGCCGGATGGTGCAACCAGCAGCGAGCCATGTTCCCCACGCTACCCATGCTACCTCCCTGGGCCGCAATAAGAGACGGCATCTGCATCTTGCACAGTTTCATCACCTGGTCGCAGCGGGGATAGAAGCCACAGCCGTCCGGGGGAGCGAACAGATCCGGCGGGCTGCCGGCAATCGATTGCAGCGGCTCGCCCCTGACCATCTCGCCGTGGGGAGTCGCACGCAACAAGGCCTGTGTATAGGGATGCGCAGGGTGGCTGAATAAATCGTTCACCGCGGCCTGCTCGACCAACTGGCCGGCATACATCACCGCCACATTATCGGCCATGCGCGCCACCACGGCGAGGTCGTGGGTGATCAATAGAATCGCCATGCCCCGACTGCGCTGCAAGTCCTGCATCAGCCAGAGAATCTGGTCCTGGGTGGTCACATCCAGCGCCGTGGTCGGCTCGTCCGCTATCAGCAGCTCCGGACCACATGCCAGCGCCATGGCAATCATCGCACGCTGTAGCATGCCGCCAGATAGCTCAAAGGGATATTGATTGACGCGCTTGGCGGGCTCCGACAGCCGGCATTCATCCAGCAAACGCCGGGCCTCTGCCAGCGCTGCGGTCTTGGCCATGCCGGTATGCAAGCGCAAGCTTTCGGCAATCTGCGAACCGATGGTGCGGGTGGGATTGAATGCCGACAGGGGGTCCTGGAATATCATGCCGATGCGAGCGCCGCGCACGGTATTGAGCTGCGCCTCGCTCATGTCCAGCAAACTCTCGCCCTGGAATGTCACCGAGCCGGACAGGCACAAGCCGGGCACCCCCAGTAAGCCCAGCATCGCCTGGACGCTAACCGATTTGCCACAGCCGGACTCCCCCACCAGGGCCATGGTAGTGGCCGTTTGCATGGTAAAGCTGACCCCCCGCACCGCCTGTACAAAACCGCCGTGGGTCGGAATACTGACACCGAGTTCATCGACTACCAACAGGCTGGCACTCGTATAGGGGTTGCTAGCCATTGCCGACGCCCTCGCGCATGCGGATGTCAAAGGCATCGCGCAGCGCATCCCCCAGTAGATTGAATGCCAGCACCGTCAAACTGATGGCCACCGCCGGAAACAACAGCTCATGGGGGTGGGATAACATGGTGCGGATACCGTCGTTACACATACTGCCCCAGGACGGCGCCGGTGGCGCCACACCCAGGCCAATAAAGGACAGGAAGGCCTCGGTAAAAATCGCCGAGGGAATGGCAAAAGTCAGGGATACCAGCAGCACCCCCATCACATTGGGCAGCATGTGGGTCATAATAATGTAGAGCGGCCTGCCGCCGAGAATGCGGGCGGCATTGACGAAAGCCAGTTCCTTGAGCTGCAACACCTGGCCTCGAACCAGCCGTGCAGTCGAAGGCCAGCCCAGTACGATCATCGCGATCAACATCGGCGTGATACCGCTCTCCCCCGGTTGAATACCGAACAAGACGCGAAACAAAATCATAAACAGCAGGAAGGGCAGAGCCACTACAAAATCCGCCATACGCATCATGATGTCATCCACCCTGCCCCCCAGGTAAGCGGCGATGCCACCATAGAGCGCACCGAAAAAAACGTAAAAAAGTGGCGCGGCCACGCCAATAAACAGCGATACGCGCCCCCCGTACATCAGCCGCGCCAGGATATCCCGACCCAGGTGATCGGTACCCAGGGGATGAGCCGGCAGTGTGATCGTGTAGGTGTAACCCTCATCATCTTGCAAGTCATCAAGAGTCAACTCCGGCGGCACCAGACCTTCCAACTGAGCATCCATCAGACCGATAACAAGTTCCGGCCTGACGATTTTGCTATAGCGCTGCAATAGTTGATCGCGATCATCGTAGGCCAGTATGGTATAGCGATAGTCGCGACTGCGAAGATCCAGGCGATCTTCCAGCGCCGGCATCGCACCGGCCTCCTGGTCATCGAGGGGCAGGCCCGGGGAATCGCTGTCGCCGTGCAAGCGCTCATTGCGGTAGACCTCGTAGCGCGTTGCTGCCGCCACTCCACGCCACCACAGGCGCACGAACTCGGTATTGGCCTCGGCAACGACCACATCGGCACCGGCCGATTGCAGCCCCGCTCGATAGTCCTCCGGGCGCAACTCCCAGGGCTGCCAGGCGACGACCTCGGCGCTGCGCGACAAGGACGGCGCCAGCGAGCGGCTGCCGATACTCTGCGCCGCCGGATCCACAGGCCATAGCCACGGCCCCACTATGGCAAACAACAACAGGCTCACAGCAACCAGCAGCGCTGCCAACGCCATACGATTCTGGCGAAAACGCAGCCACACATGCTGCCAATAGCTGATACTGGGACGCGCAATCAGCTCATCATCGCGCGGGCCCTCCAGCGCTTCAAAATACTCTGG
>CBDUUA010000222.1:0-4492 GCA_965370135.1 uncultured Cellvibrionales bacterium | reverse complement strand
GATGAGTCCGGCGTTGCTCCAGCCCCAGCCGCCATCGGGTTGCAGCCAGGCGTAAATGCCGTTGCCCAGGCCTTGCAGCCCATGGTGGTAGGGGCGGATCGCCAATTTGCTCATTTATTTATTGCTCTCCCGGTGCTATTGGGCGGTTTTTGAGGGTCAAAAATGACTCCCTGGAGTCAGGCCCATTTAGATCGTAAAGTCGCAATGTAGCATGTTTTCGCCCGCTCTACCCCCGCCATCACCCCCATCATCATGAGCCAGCCCCCGGGTGCTGTGGTCTGTAGCGATAGTGCCTGTTTTTTGACCAGCTGGCGCAGGCCATGCACGCGTAAATAAGCTAAGAAAAAGCTTGAAGTACGCGTCGTAGGATAAGAAAATAGCTGAAGATTTAGTGTAATTAGATGCAATGTTCTCAAGGTGTCTGGCGCTTGACAAGGGTACTCAAACCCTCTGCAAAAGCCAAATGCCTTGTTTACAAGCCTTCGGAGAGCGGCGCACGAAGCAATTGCGGGACTTTGAGTCTCCAATAGCCTGCTGAAATCCACAAGCTAATAACCTATTTATCTATCTATCTATCTATTTAAATCATTAATTTAAGGTGCTGGAAGGCGAGTTCGCCTTTGAATTCAGCGCTCGCGGTGTACCCGTCTCTGGCTTTTGAGCGGGGCTTTTTTTTGAGGGGTTAGAGTGAACGCAAAGATCAAACGACATTTCTGGAACCATAGAACGACACACCGCAGCACGAGGTTTTTCCCGGCGCTCGACGCCAACAAAATCAGCTATAACTTCGATCATGATTCCCATCGCATGCCGGTGTATCGGCAGGCGGTTTTCAGTTTTAGTTCTATTGCCATAACGGCATTACTATTGTTGCTGGCGATTACCTATGTCATGGCGCATCAGTACCCGTTGGCGCTGGTGGTTGCGGTCGCAATCCCTCCCATGGTATGGCACTGCTGGCGGATGGCTCGGTATGGCAGGCACCTGGTGCCGGCAGAGGCGCTGATGGCGGCGACGGTGGCGACCCTGTTGCTGACGGTCTACTACCAGCAGTACGCCAATATCTATTGGGCTCCCGCGCTGGTGGTATTGTTTCATTTCATCTTGAGTCGCCGGGTCGCGATCGTATTCAATCTGCTGCTCTATGGCCTGTTGGCGCCAGTGATACTCAATGTTTTGCCTACTGAACCCGCGGTTATTATGCTACTGAGCATGGCCTTGATGAGTGTCGGGGCCTATATTTTTTCAGTGGTCGTCTATCGACAGGATCAGCTGCTGCAAAAGGTTGCGGTGCAGGATCCGCTAACCCTGGCGTACAATCGCCGCTACTTGATGGAGTGCCTGGGGCAGACCTTTGAGCTGCACAAGCGCTACCAGAAAGTATCCTCTCTCATTATGTTGGATATCGATCATTTCAAAAGTATCAATGATGCTTTTGGTCATGGTGAGGGTGACAGGGCGCTCAAAGAGGTCGTTCGCATATTGCAGCAGCGACTGCGGCGCACTGATAGCCTGTTTCGTTACGGGGGTGAGGAATTTGTCATCCTGTTAAGCGAAACCGATTCCACTCACGGGTATCAGTTGGCGCAGGAATTTTGTGGTCTGATTAAAAAGGCCAGGATATTGCCGGAGCGGGTGATTACCGTCAGTTGTGGTGTGGCGGAATTATCCGGTGGTGAGAACCCCCTGGGCTGGCTCGCCCGCTGTGACGAAGCGCTTTATCGAGCCAAACACGGTGGTCGCGACCGCGCCGAGTTGGCTTAGACCTCGAGCTTTTTTCCTGTGTTGTCTCGCGCCGGCATTTGCTGGCGGCGATGTCGATCTTTATCCGTCGATTGTAATCCAAGGTCAGTACTAATGCCTGTAGGTCAGTCGGTTTTTCCGGTCTGGTTTTGCGCCTGACGCTCGTCATACTGTGACCTGGTTCGCATTTGCGCTTTAGCGCGAGGTGGGGCGCAACTTTGCCGCATATCATTGGTTGTGTGCGGCATGGTTTGGGTGATTTGAGGCTACAAATACTCACAGGCTGGTCGCGTGGAAATTATCAAGGGGAAGAAAAATGGCTTTTGTTCAAGTGTATTTTGATGGCGGCCTTGAGTACGAGATAGAGCTGCAGGATAAAGTAACCACCATCGGCCGCGGTGCCGGCTGCGATATCGTGATCGACAATTCAGGGGTGTCCGAATTACACGCCAGGATTCGCAGGCAGGGAAAAGCGCTGGTGATCGAGGATGCCAAAAGCACCAATGGTGTTTTCGTCAATGGGCAGAGGGTCGATAGCCAGTACTTGAATTACGGCGATGAGATTGTGGTTTTGAAGCACCAGCTGCGCTTGGTGGCTGACGCCGGCGGCAAATTACACGACAAAGTGACGAGCGTTGACACCGGTGCAGGGCCTGTGGATGAAACCACGGTACTCGACGTATCGCTGTTAAACGATGCCCTGGGGAAACTCGAGCAGCAAAAAGAAGCATTCCTGCAACTGAGCGGGGTGCAGGGTATGCGCCGCAGCTACAAGCTAAAAAAAGCCAATTTCAGTATTGGTAAATCCCGTGATTGTGATATCTACACCGAGGGCTGGTTTGCCCCTGGTTTGGCGGCGAGAATTCAACGCCGGGCGGACGGCTACTATATTGAACCGAGATCCGGCGGCAAGGTGCGCGTCAATGGCCTGCCCAGCTCCGGCGAAGTCAAGCTGGAAGACGGCGATGGGCTGACGATCCGCCAGCTCGCCATGACCTTTCACGAGCAACAAGCTTCCGCATAGGAAGCCTCCCACCCCAATGGCAGAAAAATATTAAAGTAGCAAAAAACAAAGTATAAAAAAATAAGGTAGCGATTACTGCTGCATATCGCGGGACTCGAAGCCGGCCAACGCCTTATTGTTGGCCGCGAACAGGGTCAGGGACTGGTCGTCGATTCGGTAGCGGACGACCTGGCCGAGGATCGTTAGGTAGGCGTGTTCCTGCTCCATGGCTTGCGCACAGGCCATCCGCGTAGACATCGCGTGGCCCAATTTCAGACCATTTTCACCCCCCACGGAATAGCTCCCGCTATACCTGTTACAACCGGAAAATCCGTGGTAGCGGGCATCCTCGGTCGTCAGTTGCAGAAACAGCTCCTTTCCCCCTGCGCCGATAGCAGCCGGCTTGCCGCCGAGTTCCACCAGCGTCCAGTCAGTATCGGTGAGACTGGCAGCGGTCTTGTCTGGGGCGCGATCCGCCACTCGCTGCATCATTACTTTAACCACACCATTGTCGTCCACTGCGAAAGCATCGATATGTTCGGTGCTGGTAAACAGCAGCTTGTCGTCGACGCGAATGGTGGCGCGGACGGCATAGCGCATGCGCTGGTCGATTACAGCGGGGTCATAGTCAAGGCTGACGGTATAAGGGGGCGCCCCGGGATTATCGATTGCCACTTCGGTCAGCAGGTCTGCTGCGACATCCATTTTGGATACGTCTGACAATGTCACGCGGAGCTGGGCATTGGGCGGTACCATCATGCGCTCACGGTAGAAGGCTTCAACGTGAATCGTCGCCATGGGGGTGTCCCCTGCGGGGGTATGGTTTGCATCACAGCCAGGCAATAATGCCAGCAGCGACACGAGCAGGCCGTGTGTGGGAATCAGTTTCATTGGTGTTTTACCCGGGTGTCTGTTTTATATGATGTCTCTTTATAACGGTCTAACGATAACGGTCTATTAATAACGGTCTATCGATGATGGTCTATCGATGACGGTCTAATGATAACTATATAGATAAGAAACGTACTGCTAATTTTGCAATTCGCGTTTAGTGCCCGGTGTGATCACTTGCCGCGTGTTGTTGCTGGATAAACGCCCCCAGCGCCCGGTATTCGTTGTGGCGCGGTGTCTTTTTGCGCCAGGCCAGGCCGATGCTGCGACTGACGCCGGCTTCGTCAAAGGGCCGGGTGCGGGCATGGGTGCCGCTGAGGATGCGAGCCTTGAGTGCCATTTCGGGTAACAGGGTGATGCCGATATTATTGGCGACCATTTGTACGATGGTGTTGAGGCTGGTGGCGGAGTAGGCCACTGATACCTGGTTGTTTTTCAGCTTGCAGGCCTGCAGCGCGTGATCGCGCAGGCAATGACCCTCCTCCAGTAATAGCAGATCCTGCCCTTGTAAATCCCCGGTGTGAAGCACTTTGCGTTCACCCAGAGGGTGGGTGCGCGGGAAACACAGTAAAAATCGCTCATCAAACAGGGGCATTTGCTCCACCCCTTCCATCGGGTAGGGCAGGGCCAACAGCAAGATATCAAGTTCGCCGATATTGAGGGCATCGACCAGCTTGGCGCTGAGGTCCTCGCGGATATAGAGCTGGAAGCGAGGGTATTTCTTGCGCAGGTTGTTCAGCAGCCCCGGCAGCATAAACGGCGCGATGGTGGGTATAACGCCGAGCCGCATCTTGCCGCTAAAGAGCTCCCGGGAGGCATCGCAAAGTCCTACCAGATCCTCCACCTCATTGAGTA
>CBDUUA010000221.1:0-4492 GCA_965370135.1 uncultured Cellvibrionales bacterium | reverse complement strand
GCAGAGCGGATCCCGGTGGCTAATTTTGACGATCTTATTCCCCGGTTGATTGACGGCCATGGCGATGTGATTGACGCCAACCTCACCATCACCGAGCAACGCCAACAGCAACTGGCTTTCACCCATCCACTAATCCATGTTACCGAGCATTTGGTCAGCGCCAGAGACCATTCCCTGGCAAGCCTTGAGCAGCTCACACAACGCACCCTGGCGGTGCAGGAAAACACCAGTTTTTGGCAAACGGCTGAAAAACTACAATGGGAATTCAAGGGCCTGAGAATAGAACCCCTGCCCGGCACACTCAGCCAGGATGAAATTTTTGATCGCGTGGTCCAGAATCCTGAGCTGTTGACCCTGGCGGACAGCAATGTGCTGGATACTGTGCTGTCTTATCGTGATGACCTGAAAATATCCGGGGCGATTACCGGCGATCGAGCCATCGCCTGGGGGGTGAGAACGGACAGTGCTCAACTGCTGGCGGCCCTGAATGAATTCATCGTCCACGACAAATTGACTCGTCCCCGGCTGGTAACCAGCACCGACGACTGGCCCGGGATAAAACAGGGCAAACGCGTGCGCGTAGCCCTGCGCAATAACAGCGCCTCGTATTTTCTCTGGCGCGGCAAATTGCTGGGCTTCGACTACGAGTTACTCAAAGCCTTTGCGCAGCAGAACAAGCTGCAACTCGATGTCCTTGTGGTTGCTGACCAGGAACAGCTTCTGGACGCTGTTCGCACCGGCAAAGCCGATATCGCAGCCGGCTTTCTCACCCCCAATGAAAACCACAGGCCAGATGGCATCACCTTTGCCGCACCCTATCACCTCACCTCGGAATTTATTGTCTCCCGGCCAACTGACAGCGGCCTCAATCGGCCGCAGGACCTCGCCGGACGCAAGGTCTACGTGCGCGAGTCCAGCAGCTACTGGCAGACACTTACCCAGTTACAAAAAGACGGCATCGAGGTGGAACTCATGTCAATTCCGGAATCAGAGGAAACGGAAATAGCCATCGCCAAAGTAGCCAGCGGAGCCTACGACCTGACGGCAGCCGACAAGCATATCCTCGATATTGAGTTGAGCTGGCGAGATGACATCCAGGCCGCCATTTCGCTGGCTGATCCCGTGGCGCAGTCCTGGGCCCTGCGCACCAGCAACCCGCTGCTGCTCAAACAGCTCAATGCGTTTATTGCCAAGGAGTACCGCGGGCTGCGCTATAACATGATGGTTAAAAAATATTTTACCGCTCCCATAGGCGTGGCCAAACTCAAGAGCGGCCAACGGGCACTGCAGGAGTCCGGCAGGCTATCGCCCTATGATGCGCTGATAAAAAAATATGCCGAACAATACCGTTTCGACTGGCGCCTGCTGACGGCGCAGATGTATCAAGAGAGCCGCTTTGATCCCGGCGCCAAATCCTGGGCCGGTGCCCAGGGGCTACTCCAGGTGATGCCGGCCACGGCGCGGGAGCTGGGTTTCACCCAGCTGAAAACCCCGGAAAACGGCATCCATGCGGGGGTAAAATACCTGGAATGGGTACGCCTGCGCTTCCCCGACACGCTGCCCGTTACCGACCGCATGTGGTTTACCCTGGCCGCCTATAATGCCGGTGCCGGGCATGTTCGCGACGCCATGCTGCTGGCCCGGCAACAAGGCCTCAACCCGGATCGCTGGTTCGGCAATGTCGAAAAAGCCATGTTGCTGCTATCCCGGCAGCAATACGCGGCCAAAGCCCGCCATGGCTATGTGCGCGGCCAGGAGCCGGTCACCTATGTGCGAGAAATTCGCCAGCGCTTCAATGCCTATGTGCAGTTGACGGACGCCAGGGAAGCCGGTGCTGCGCCGGCAGTAGTCGCTAGGTAGTCGCTAGGTCGTCGCCAGGTAGTCACTAGATAGACGGCAGCGACCAATCGACCGCAGCTTCGCCCCTGGCCTCAAGATAGCTGTTGGCCCTGGAAAAATGGCGACAACCCAAAAAGCCCCGGTGTGCCGACAGTGGTGACGGGTGCGGCGCTGTCAGCACCAGATGCCGCTGCCGGTCGATGAAAGCGCCCTTGCGCTGGGCGTACGCCCCCCACAACATAAAGACCACACCCTCGCGCTGCTCATTGACCACGTGAATCACCTTGTCGGTAAACTCCTCCCAGCCCTTGCCCTGATGAGAGGCAGCCCGGCCGCGCTCTACCGTCAACACGCTGTTGAGCAACAATACCCCCTGATCCGCCCAGGGATACAAACAACCGTGCTCGGGCCGCGCTATGCCCAAATCACTATCGATCTCCTTGAATATATTCACCAGCGACGGCGGCTGCACCACCCCCGGGGGCACCGAAAAACACAGGCCATGGGCTTGTCCCGGCCCGTGATAGGGATCCTGCCCCAGGATCACGACTTTGACCTTGTCGATCGGAGCATGGTCAAAGGCGCTGAAATATTCACAGCCGGCGGGATAAATCGTTTTGCCCTGAACCTGCTCTGCTCGTAAAAATTCTTTTAGATTCTGCATATAGGTCTGGGCGAATTCACCCTCAAGCCGAGACAACCAGCCGGGTTCCATCCGGATAGTCGAGGCTAGTGTCTTTTCTGATGCCATTGCTGATGTCATGACGATTTCTCACTTTTGCATTGACGGCGGTTATTTTTTTGAACAATAAAAGCCGGTTAGCCATCGTATAGCCCTGGCCGGCCCCAAAATTCGCTGCTGTCCTTCTTATTATGAAATTGACGGTTAGAACCGAAATACAACTCGAATCGATTTCACATCCACACCGGCCTCTGACTCGATGCCCTGCAAACGCTGCCAGGCGGCATCGAAGCCCAGCCAGGGCAGCACGCTAAAACCGATCCCCGCAGCCATCAAAATACCCATACCGTCGTCGCTGATACTCTGCGCCACACTGATACCGGTATCGTGCTGCCGGCCCTGCAAGTGAAAATCATGCTGCCAATGATGCAGCCCTAACTGCCCCTGCAGGGACAGCCAGGACAACAACGGCCAATAGGCATCGACCGCCACCGACACCGCGCGGTATTCACTCTGGATGCTGCCCTGTAACGGGCCGCCAGCACTGGCATCGACATCGGCAATAAAGCCGCCATCGGTGGTGCCGAGGTCATAATAGCGCATACTCACACCCCAGTAGCGTGCCACACGATAGCCCGCCCCCAGCTCCCAGGTGCGAGTGGCATCATCCTCCCCCGCCAGCACGGCGTTCGTCTGGTAGCCCGCTGCCGCCAGTGCCGCCGTCACTAACTCGCTTCTATCGTGACCGATGACTTCGACCTCGCCAATGCCGACTCCCGGGCTAATCCACCAGTCCCCCGGCTCTCCAGCCCAAACCCCGGAGGCAGTTCCTGACAGCAGTAGCAACACAGCAAGCATCCCCATGGATCGGCCTCGATGTAAAATAAAGCACGCGGAGGATATTGAACTCGATTTTGGCCCCCGCTACCACCGATGATTCCGGCCTGCAGTCCCCGAGCCTGTATTAGTCAGCG
This sequence comes from uncultured Cellvibrionales bacterium, assembly GCA_965370135.1. Classification (GTDB taxonomy): domain Bacteria; phylum Pseudomonadota; class Gammaproteobacteria; order Pseudomonadales; family JAHEGP01; genus JAHEGP01. The sequence continues at coordinate 997 of CBDUUA010000221.1, read as the reverse complement.
AGCCCGGGATCGGCTATAGTGCGCGATTTTCACCCTGGGAATACAAAAGTTAATGGTTTCTCCCCGCTCACTAAAGATCGCTGGCAACGATGGCAGTACCTTACACGCCACACTCTGGCCCAACAGCGGCCAGCCCGTATGCATATTGTTACACGGCTTTGGCCACGACAACCGCATCTGGGATCCCCTTGCCATTGCACTGCAAGCACACTTTGAAGTGGTGGCGCTGGATTTTCGCGGCCACGGTGATTCATCCTGGGATAGTGAGCGACGCTATGGCCACAACGCCTTGCAGGAAGACCTCGAAACACTGGTCAAGCATCTCGACCTACATCACTTTCATCTGGTCGGCCACTCCCTGGGGGCGCGGGTGGCGATGCTATACACCGCCCGAGAACCGCAGCTGGTGCAAAGCTTAACGATTATCGACACCGGGCCCGAAGCCGGCAATGAGGGCGTCAATCGCATTCGCGCAGACGCGGAAAGCCTGCCCCGCCACTTCGACCAGCGACAAGACTATTTTCAATGGCTTTGCAATCGCCACCCACTGGCCAACAGGGAGCGCCTGCAACATATGGCGGCCCACGGGCTACGCGCCGACGGCAGTCGATGGCAACCCAAAACTGACCCGGAATTTGTAACCACGCTATGGCAACAGGACATTAACGGCGTGGGCTCCTGTGACTTGCGCCACGACCTGACACAGCAGCTCTGGGATGCTCTCGATCGCACCCGCTGCAAGACCCTTGTTCTACGGGGGCAGATATCGTCGATACTAAAACACGATATCGCTGTGGATATGGTCGAGAACAGATTGGCACAGGGTGAACTCGAATCTGCGCCCATGGCCGGGCACGCGGTACTACTGGATAACCCCGAGTACTGTATCAGCAGTATCAGCGCCTTTCTGGCGCGAGCGTCCTCAACGGTGGCCGCAGATAGAGGTAACTACAGTCAAAGCAACAGCGGCTAGATTGAGTCAATATGGTCAAGCTTT
>CBDUUA010000220.1:0-4495 GCA_965370135.1 uncultured Cellvibrionales bacterium | reverse complement strand
TTGGAGATAAAAATATTCGATGCAATGCAATTTGTCCAGGAAATATATTTACAGACATGGGTGAAGAAGAAGTCATGCTTGTTGCAAAACGAGATGGAATTAGTACTGACGAGGCTAAAAAAATTCTTTCAGAAGGCACTGCAATGAAACGTTATGGTAAAGCAGAAGAGGTTGCTGAAACGGTTGCCTATTTAGCATCAGATAGGTCAAGTTTTATTACGGGTGTTGCCTTACCAGTACACGGTGGACAAAGCCCGGGAATATAATAGATTAAACATAGAAAAAATCATGAAATTACTAAAAGGAAAAATAGCTATTGTTACTGGCGAAGCGCAGTGCGAGCCTGAGCTCAAAGAGATCATCCGTCAGCTCTGGCTCAACTCTATTGGGCCCGCTGTTCTGAATGATATCGGGCAGCAGCCCAGTGAAACGGTAGAAAAAATATTGTTCTTACTTGATTTTTGCTGCGACCTGCCCAGCGGCGGCTTTTTCAGCAATGGTGAGCCGGTGGCGTGGTAAAAATATGACCAGGTTGATGCGACAATTTCATTCCTTCTTTTTCCTTACCGTACTGTTCACCACCGTGCTGATGCTGTTGACAGGCATTGTTAAAGCGGAGGGAGCGCAGGGAGCTCAGCAGGCCAACGCTCTTGATCTTATCGGTAGTGCGCAGCGCGCCGTTGGTGTGGTCGTTCAGGCGGCAAAAAACGACCCCGTACTCCGTTCAAGCAATGCCAAAGCGAAACCCTTTTGGGACGGCATGAAAGACCTTAACGAAAACCTGATGAAGGCAGAAACCGGCCTTACGCTGAAGGATAAAACATTTTTTGGCTCACTTGCTAGCGCATCAGCAGGGTTTGCGCAAGCGAAGATCGGCCTCGCCATGAGTGGCAGCAATAACCAGCCACTTGATAAGACAATGGATACGCTGTCAGGCATCCTCGACACTCTTAATGCGAATTACAGCAAGGAAGCCGCGCGCCTGAGGCAGGGCGGCGAGTTGACGGATGCTGAAAAAAATAAGCTCGACAAATTGATCGCGCAGCAGGACGCCCTATTGTCCAAGCTGGATAAGGTTGAAAAGAACGTTGCAGCGAATAACTCGGAGATCAAAAAGGGCATCAAAAAAATCCGTGAAAATTCCAAAAAGATCAAGCGCTCACGATATACGGCGGCGGGCTTCGCCGGTGGATTTTTTGCAGCACATATCACCTATGACCTGTTATGGGGTTGGCACTGGTGGTGGGGGCCGTGGGGCAGCTGGTGTCCGGGCTTCATCGATATCAACGTCATTATCTGGGATGACTGGGTTGATTACTACGAATACGACTGGGAGCTGATTGACGATTACGTTGACGTCGCCGATCTTGAGCTGGATACCATCGATATCGACGACGCAGAGCTGCAAGCGAGCGACGCATTTCTGGACAATGCCGACTTCGGCCTGGCCGATGGTGACCTTGAGGAACTGACCTCTGATCTAGACAACGGTTGGGATGATGTCTCGACGGACACCGGTGTCGAAATACAGGAGGGTATCGACTCGAATCTCGATAATTCTTCAATATACGAAAGAGAGGCGCCGATTGAAACCTTTGAGGACTACGGCATGGATGATTTCGGCGGTGACTTCGGTGGTTCCGACTTCGACTTTTAGGTGTTGGAAGTGATCAACCGTCACAGAACATGAAACGGGATACTAAAGAAAGTCGGCGGCCAACAATCGCAGCCGCAAGTTTCCTATTGCTCATTCATGCTTTGCCGGCCACTGCCCAGGTGAGCGCACCTCCTATACCACAAGAGATCCACAGTGATAGTGTGGGTGTTGGCGTAAGTGCGGGGGGTGTAGTGGAGCGTGACGCGATTTTCTGGGGATTTACTCTGGATTATGCGCGCCGTACATCAAATCGGCTGGTGGTATCTGGCTCTGTAGCATGGGACAGAGAGACAGAGAGCTTCACCAATAAACCAGATAACACGGTTCGGTCATATACAGCAGTGGGCACATTATCCTACCTGCTGACTGAACGCATGTCCCTGACTACCGGACTGGGTAAGGGTTTTGCAGATGACGACAATTCGGGGAAAGCCATGCAATTTACCAACGGAGACCTAAGCACGGGTATCGTGTTTGGATACGCAATGGACGGTTTTCCCTTCTTCGCACGTGACTCTGTGTCGATTTCAGCGGCTTACGAATACAACATAGACAAGAATGAAACCATGATAAGTATTGATCTCGCATTTGGATGGGGCTTCTGATTTTGTCTTATAAATCGTGGAGTATAGAAATGAAAAGTCTACATAATCCGCTTAGTATCTGCGATGGACATCTCTATATTGAAGATCGCTGACCGGAGGGGCGGGTGCGGGTCATGGGTGCGATCAAGGCCAACCCGGTGTCACCGGAGCACGGTGGTACAGCGTCCGGATTTCGCAGTAAAACCCGGATTTCGCAGTTGGCCCGCTCTACCTTGTACTTCGATTCAGCAAGCTTTCTTTTTGATTTTCATAACTGCTGAATTACTTTGCATAAAGCTCCAGTCGCGGCCTACAATGCCCGAGTTTCGCAAACCAAGGTAGAGTGAATATGTGGCGTAGCAGATCCGTGATGCTCGCAGTAGTGATGCCCATGCTGTCCCTGGTGCTGCTAGCCTGTGATGCAGAGCAAGAAGCCCCCGAACGCGAGGTCATGCGGCCGGTAAAAACCATCATGCTGGAGGAAGCGGCGGGTATGACGCGCAAGTTCCCGGCGTCTATTGAGTCCAGTCGCCGGGTGGAACTGTCCTTTCGTGTGCCCGGCAAACTCAGCGAGTTATTGGTGCACGAGGGAGACAAAGTCCAGGCGGGCCAGTTGCTGGCGGTGCTGGACCCAAAAGACTACCAGCTAGCGCTGGACGATGCCGAGGCGGAGTCTGCCCGCGCCAAAGGCGATTGGGAGCGAGCTAAAGTGCTGGTGGTGGATGGCCACCTGTCGCGCTCCGATTTCGATCACTATGAAAGCGTGTTTCAGCAGGCGCTGGCTGCCTTGCAACAGGCTCGGCTCAATCGGTCCTATACCGAGCTCAAGGCGCCGATAGAAGGTACTATCGCCAAGCGCTATATCCAGAATTTTGAGGAGCTTGCCGCCAAGCAGGAGGTTATCTCCCTGCGCGATAATTCCGAGCTGGAAGTGCGGGTGGATGTGCCCGAACAAATCATGAGCCTGCTCGTTTTAAACTACGCCGAGGGTAATGACGAGGGTTTGTGGGTTTCGTTTCCTGCCGCCAGTGAACAGCGGTTTCCCCTGCGCACCAAGGAAATTGCCACCCGCGCCGATCCCAAGACCCAGACCTTCCAGGCGCGCATGACCTTTGCGGCGCCGGAGCAATTGAATGTGCTGCCGGGTATGAGCGCAGTGGTGATTGCCGACCTGGAGTCAATGTCTGCCGATACACTGCGGGTCTCGCTGCCGGCCGCTGCCATCGACCAGCGGCAGGGCCAAACCCGCCTGTGGCTTTACCAGCCGGAGACCGGCACGGCCACACCCAGAGCGGTTACCGTCGGACCCCAAGTCGGCGGCGATAAGGTAGACATCATAGAGGGGCTTGAAATGGGTGACCGGATTATCGTAGCCGGTGTCGGCTCACTCAATGAAACCATGAAATTGTACGAAATGCGCAAGGTTGAACAGGCCAAGTAACGCTGTGAATGGGAGAGGGTGATGAGAGCAGGTGCCAGGCTGGCTCGGCCAGAGATCAAAACTACCTTGTTGGCGGCGGGACTGGTACTGGTATGTGCCTGCCAGCCGCCGCCGGTGCTGTTGCCGCCGCCACCGCCGACAGTGGAGACCATGACCGTCGGCAGTGCCGAGGAGGGTGGGCTGCGGCAGTTGGCCGCTCGCATCGAGGCCTCGCAGCGGGCGGAATTATCCTTTCGCGTGGCGGGTAAAATGCAGCTGCTGGAAGTCGCCGAGGGGGACCCGGTGGAACAGGGCCAGGTGCTGGCGCAATTGGCGCAACAGGATTTTAAGACTGTGCTGGCTGATCGCGCTGCCGCCCACAAACGGAATTCGGCGGATTATCGAAGAGCCCGGGAACTGGTTGGCGATGGTTATATTACCCGTCGCGACTTCGACCAGATTGAAGCGCGCTATAAAAAGAGTCGAGCCAGCCTGGGCCAGGCCAGGGCCGATCTCGACTACACGGTATTGCGGGCGCCTTTCGCCGGTACCGTGGCCGTGCGCCATGTGGAAAATCACGAGGAGGTGGTGCTCGGGCAAACCATCATGTCCCTGCGCAGCAGCGACAGGGTGGACGTAAAATTCGATGTACCGGAATCCCTGATTATACTGGTAGCGGAAGAAAACCAGCCTCACGAAGACAAAGTGCTGGTCAATGCCCGCTTCAGCGCGGCGCCTGGAGTTGACTATCCCCTGCGCTTCAAGGAAATCGCCAAACGGGCCGACCCCCTGACCAAGACCTTCGAGGTGACCTATTCGATGGCCACGCCCGAG
>CBDUUA010000219.1:0-4496 GCA_965370135.1 uncultured Cellvibrionales bacterium | reverse complement strand
TACGGGGTTTCTCTTTACCAGTATTTCCAAAAAGACTATCTGGCGGCCCTGAGCGAGCTACAGGTGGCGGATGTTCGCGGCGGTATCGACGGCCATGGCAAGGCGCCACTGGTGCTGCGGGGGGCGATGAGTCTTGCCTTCGGCCTCGATCGCAGCGCCACACAAATCTTTCAGCGGGCGCTGGATGAAAGTAGCGCTGAGCGAGTCCGCAATGCGGCCTGGTTTTACCTCACCAAGATGCGCTTCCGCCGGGGTGACTGGCAGGCCGCCACCGACAGTTTACTGAAAATCCAGGGCAAAATAGATCCGCGCCTGCGGGATGAATTCAATGCGATGCGAGTCAATGTTGCCATCCGCGTTGAGGATTTATCCGCGGCATCATCGGCTTTCGATCATCGGGACCGCAACAGCGCCTGGCAGCCCTATCTCTATTACAACCTGGGCACTGCCCATATTCGCTCGCAACAAAACGTGCGGGGTATCGACTACCTCGACCGCCTGGCGGCGATGAAGCTGTCCTCTCCGGAACACCGCGCCATCCGTGACAAAGGGCTCACCGCCGCCGGTTTCAGCTTGATGTTGCAACAGGATTACGCCGGCGCCGTGGCGCGTTTTTCCCAGGTGCGTCTGGATAGTCCGATGGTGGAGCAGGCCTTATTGGGTTACGGTTGGTCGGCGCTGGAGTCGGGCGATTACCACCAGGCGCTGGCGCCGTGGCAGAACCTGGCAGGGCGCTCACCCCTGCTGCCCGCCGTTCAGGAGGCCTTGCTGGCGGTGCCCTATGCCTATGAAAAACTCGGTTCTCTGGGCAGTGCATTGAGCGAGTTCGAAGCGGCAGAGGCTGTATTCAGCCGTGAACTCAGGCGCCTGGAAAGCTTGAAAACGAGCCTTGGGCCGCGGGGTTTGTTGGCTGTCGTGCACTTTGAAGACGAGCAATCGCAGCCTGGTCAGCGGCCACTGGATGCCGAACTTGCCGGCCTGGTTGAACTGCTCAGCGGTGATCGATTCTTGTTGTTTAGCCGTGACATTCGTGATTTGGGTGCGCTGAGCCGACGGCTTGAGTACTGGCGCCGCAATATCGATATCTATCGGGATATGCTGCACCACCGCAAGCACGGTCGGCAGCAAAAGCTGGCGCGGATAGCGGCGGCCGATTTTCCGGGCAAGCTGCAAAAGATTGAGCGACAGCGGCATCGTCTGGCGCAGGAGCTGGCACGGGTGCGCGCGGGCGAGGCTATGCCCGCGATAGCCGACGCTGACACCAAAGCGCTCTGGGCCCGGCTTGAGCGAGCACAATCAGCACTGCAGAACCTGCAAGCGGCCGGTGAAAATGTGCTTGCAGAACAGCAGCAGTTGCATCGCTACCGCGGCCTGCTGTTGTGGCGGGTGAATGAGCGATCGGCAGACTGGCAGTGGCAGGCGCGCAAACGCTTGCGGGCCTTGGATGAGGCAGTCGCCAGGGCTGAAAGCAGCATGCAGGATTTGCAGCGAGTGATAGACGAGGTGCCGGATATTGCCCCCTTTGAACAACGCCTGGCTGGGCTGGAGCAACGCTTGCACATGCAGACGGCTGCGGTTGACCGCAGCGTTCGCGTTACCGAAGCAGCATTTTACCGTGTGGTCGTCGCCGAACTGGAGCAACAGCAATCCCGTTTGCGCTATTACCAGTCGCAAGCTCGACTGGCCAGTGCCCGGCTCTACGATAGAGCCCAGCTGGAGGCGGCGCGGTGAACGTGCGCGGTGGGGTAAAACTTGTCGGCGTCACGCTACTGTCGATTTCATTGCTGTCCGCCTGTGGCGCCGGTCAGCGTCGCGATGCGGGTCCGACCCTGGCAAGCCTGAAGCCGCGACCGCTGCCGGCGTCCGCTCGCGAATTGCCGAGCGCAGATATCGAACGCGTCATTAAACAATACCATGGGGTGCTGGACGTCTCTGTCGACCCGGATACGCGGATCAACGTGCAGCGACGGCTGGCGGGTCTGGAGATGCTGCGCGGCGAGCAGCGCCAGATCGACGCACCTCAGTTGCAGCGTTATTATGATGAGGCGATCGCTCAATACCAGTCTCTGGTGGCCGCGCATCCCGAGCGCAGCGATAACGACCGGCTGCTATACCAAATGGCCAAAGCCTACGAGCTGGACGGCCGGGTGGAGGAGTCCGGGGAGGTGCTCGGCCGCTTGGCGAGAGAGTTTCCCGACTCCGAATACTATGCAGAGGCGATGTTTCGCCACGGGGAGATGTTGTTCAGCCAGCGGCGATACGCCCTCGCAGAGCGGGATTATCTCGCGGTGATCGAGGCCGGCGAGGACAGTTCATACTTCGATAACGCGATCTATATGCACGGTTGGTCACTGTTCAAGCAGTCTCGCTATGAGGCGTCGCTGGATTCCTTTGGCCAGGTCCTCGATCGCACGGTGCCTGCGAGTGGCGAACTCGAAGACTTGCCCCGCGCCGAACTCGAAATAGTCCAGGACACGCTATGGGTGATGAGCCTGGTGTTCTCCTATCTGGATGGCGCCAGCTCCATTGGTGAATACACGGCGAGTCAAAGTGCGCGGCCCTATAATCATTATCTCTACCAGAGCCTCGGCAGGCTCTATCTGGAGAAGGAGCGTTATCGCGATAGCGCCGAGACCTATGCGGCCTATGTCGAGCAGTATCCCGATTCCGATTTCGCCGTCGATTTCAGCGTGCAACTGATCAATGTCTACCAGGCGGGGTCCTTTCCCAGTGAAATTCTACCCGCGAAAGAGGCCTTTGCTCGCCGCTACGGTATTCATGGCGCGTATTGGTCCGCAAGGGATGAAGCTGTGAAGCAGCAGATCCGTCGCCACTTACACCAGTACCTTGAAGAACTGGCAAAGCATTACCACGCCACCGCTCAGGCCATGCAAAACGATCCCGACAAGCAGGGTAGGGCGGCGGCCGCTCCGGCTCGGCAGCAGGAAATTGGCGATACCTTTCTGGTCGCCGGCAGTTGGTACGCGGAGTTTGCCGAGACCTTTCCCGAGGACGAGGACACGCCGGCAATGGTGTTCCTAATGGCGGAAAGCCTGAACGAAGCAGGTGCGCTGGCGCGCGCGATAGCTGCCTACGAGCGGGTGGCCTACGATTATCGCGATCCCGTACAGGGGGCCGAGGCCGGTTATTCCGCGATTCTCGCCTATGATCAGTATCTTGCGACGCTGAGCACAGAGGATTTCGGCGGCTGGCAAGTACAAAAGATCGAGAGCGAACTGCGCTTTGCCGAAACCTATTCCAGCGACGCCCGGGCGCTGCCGGTACTGACCCGTGCCGCTGAAGAACTATTGCAAACCGGCAATGCCCGGGATGCAGTCATGGTGGCGGCACGGGTGTCCGGTCGGCAAGTTCCCGTGGATCGTAAGTTACTGCGCACGGCCTGGTTGGTACAGGGGCACGGCAATTTTCAAATGGTCGATTATGTCGCCTCGGAATGGGCTTATAGCAGCGCACTTCGGGTCATGGACAGCGACGATGAGGCTCGCAAGGCAACCGTCGATCGTCTTGCTGCAAGTATTTATAAACAGGCCGAGGTTCATCTGGCCACGGCAGAAAACTCGCAGGCGATCGATGACTTCCTGCGAGTGGCAGCCGTTGCCCCGGGCTCTGTTATTGCGGTCAAGGCCCACTACGACGGTGCAAATCAGTTGTTGGAACTGGAGTCCTGGGGTCGAGCCGCGCAGGAATTCGATACATTTCGCAGCAACTACCCGGAGCACGAATTGGCTGCTAGCATCCCGGCGAAAATGGCGCATATTCATCAGCAACAGGGGCATTGGCGGCAGGCCGCGGATGAACTCAGCCTGATTGCGGCGGAGGATGCGGACGCTGAAGTCAGTCGGCAATCACTCTATATGGCCGCTGAACTCTACGAAAAAGACGGCGCCCTGGATCTGGCTATTGCCCGCTATGGTGAGTATGTCGGCAGCTGGCCGCAGCCGTTTTCGCTGGCCAACGAGGCCCGTTATCAATTGAGCGAACTCTACCACCGGCAAGGCGAAGGCAAAAGCCGTCGGCACTGGCTACAGCAGCTAATGACCAACCACGATAGTGCCGGATCACAGGCCAGTGCGCGGTCGCGCTATCTGGCGGCGATGTCGGCCGCTGTTTTTGCCGATGACAACTATCGAAATTTTCGCGACGTGCCCTTGCGGATACCCCTCAAACGCAGCCTCACCACCAAGAAAGTTCGCATGCAGGCAACCCTGGCAGCCTATGACCGGGTGCTCGGCTATGGCGTTGCTGAATTCGTCACCGAGGCGAGCTATCGGATTGGTGAAGTCTACGCGATTCTGGGCTCAGCTCTGATGGACTCGGAACGGCCGCTGGGTTTGAGTGCTCTGGAGCTCGAGCAGTACGAGTTGTTGCTCGAGGAACAGGTCTACCCGTTTGAAGAAAAAGCCATCGATATTCACGAGGCAAATGCGCGTCGCAGTTGGAGTGGTGTTTACGATCAGTGGGTGGGTCGCAGTATC
>CBDUUA010000218.1:0-4499 GCA_965370135.1 uncultured Cellvibrionales bacterium | reverse complement strand
TTGTTGCTGAAGAACGTGCCGCTGCAGGCATTGCCATTGGGCAAATCCACAGCGCCTCACCTCTCTACCTGGTTGGCGACCGAACTGGCGTCGCTGAAACCCTGGGTGAATTGCTGGCCGGCGCCGGTATTAACACAAAAGTCACTAAAACTGCCCCAAAAGATGCACGGTGGATGGTTCTTCTCAGTGGTTTGAATACCGCTGAAAATGCCGACGCTAAAAAAGCCGACAAAGAGAAGCTGCAGGATCTGAACATCTATGCCTTCGAGCAAGTGCGATCGTGTGCCCATGAGATGTCCAGCGACGGCAAATTGTTAGTCACCGTGCAGGCAACCGGTGGTGATTTCGGCTTGAGTGGCGCAGGGGGTGACCTGGCATGGGCAACAGGTATTGCCGCTCTGGCAAAAACCGCATCTAAAGAGTGGCCGGATGTAGCCGTCAAGGCCATCGATGTCGGCACTGAGGGTCTGTCTAGCGAGCAGATCGCGCAAAACCTGTACGCTGAACTGGTCTCGGGTGGACCGGAGTTAGAGGTCGGACTACCCGCCGGCGGTGAGAGAATCACCCTGGTAGCGATACCGGCAAACCCTTCCGGCAAATTTGTCGCGGCGCCCCTGGCAGAAGATTCTGTGGTCGTGGTCAGCGGCGGTGCGCGCGGCGTGACGGCAGCCTGTTTGCAAGAGCTGTTGCATCGACACCCGGTCAAGTTGGCAATCCTCGGGCGCACACCCCTAACAGAGGAACCGGAGGGTTTGGCGGGTCTCACCAGCGATGCGGAACTGAAGAAAGCACTGCTAGGCCACTATCATCGAGCGGGACAAAAAGTCACGCCAATGGAGCTCAATAAGGAAGTAGGAGCGATCCTGAATATGCGTGAGGTTCGCGGCAACCTGCAGCGCTTGCAAGAGACGGGCTCCAGTGTGCTCTACATTCCAACAGATATTACCGACCCGGCCTCGGTGGAAAATTCCGTATCAAAAGCTCGCAAAGCTTTTGGCCCGATAAACATGCTGGTTCACGCGGCGGGGGTATTGGCGGACAAGGAGATCGAAAAGAAAACCGATGCGCAATTCCAGTCGGTATTTCGCACCAAGGTCAACGGCCTGGAAAACCTGCTGCATGCGACCGCCTCAGACCCGCTGACACACCTGGTCTGTTTCTCATCGGTTGCCGCCCGGGTGGGCAACAAAGGCCAGGTCGACTACGCCATGGCCAACGAAATCCTCAACCGGGTTTGTCAGGCGGAGAAGTACAGGCGTGACCGGGTTAGCCAAAATGACAGGCGTGACCGGGGTTATCAAGAAGGCAGGCGTGACCGGGTTAGCCAAAAAAACAGCCGTGACCGGGGTACTCAAGAATCCAGCCGTGGTGATAGCTTCCTCGCCAAGTCGATTGGCTGGGGCCCATGGGCCGGCGGCATGGTCGATCCGTCACTGGCGGGTCATTTTCGGGCTCAAGGTGTAGAACTCATACCCCTCGAGGACGGCGCCCGATTATTCGCTGACGAAGTTGAAAGACGAAATGGCGATTGTGTTGAAATTGTCTATGGCGGCGGCCTGGGTAACGACGGTGACACCGGGATCAAGCCCATGGCCTTTCGCGTCCATGCATCGCTACATCCACAAATTGCCAGTCATTTGATTCAGGGGCAGGCCGTTGTGCCCATGGCGATGGTCAACGAGTGGTGCCTGGCTATTGCCGGCGCGCTCAATCCAGCGGAGAAAATTGTCGGCGTTCGCGACTTGAGCGTACTCAAGGGCATTCAATTGCAAGCCTACGAAGGGCTTGGGGATTGGCTGAACATCAGCTGCTCGGCAACTGACTCGGGTGACTTATTAGAGATGACCGTGTCAGATGCTGAAGGGACGCCGAATTACCAGTTGAGTATTGAAATTGGCAATAATGAGTCCGGTGAACCTGACGCCCCCGCTACCAGAGAGCTCGACACCTGGGAGTGGCAACCCGAGAAGATATACCAGGATTTTCTATTCCACGGTGAAGCCCTGCAGGTGGTCAAAAAGTTACTGGGCGTATCGGATAATGGCTGTAGCGGCATGTTGCAGATGCCGGAGGAGTCGAATTTCCAACGCTGGCGGATAGCCTTGCTCGATGGCGGCTTGCAGCTTGCCCTGCTCTGGGAAAGACACCGCTCGGGCCTGGCCTCACTGCCCACCCGATTTGGTCGTTTGCGCTGGTATCAATCAGAACAGTCGGCAGGTCCTGTGGTCTGTGATTTAATCCTGCAGAAAGCCACCAAGCTCGCGGCTACCTGGTCCATCGTATTTACCAATATGGAAAAACAGATCATTGCCACGATGGAGGACGTGAATATTCATGTTCTTATGGGTAAACCTTCGGCGGCGCGCTAGACATGAACAAAGCGTCGAAATTCCAGGCTATTGCCATAGTGGGTCGCGGTTGCATCCTGCCCGGCTGTCACTCAGTTAGCGATCTATGGCGTGTGATCGAAGCGGGTCGCGTCGAGGTCAGTTCTGCCGACGGCGATGACTGGCGGGTGGATCAGCGTCGCCTGACCGGCGATCGACCCGGGGTGTTTGTGCCGGATCAAATGTGGTCCAACCAGGGTGGCTATGTTCGCGACTTTGCAGATCATTTTGATGCCGGCCAGTTCAGTCTCGATCCAGAGCTGCTCGAACAACTCGATCCGGTTTTCCTGTGGTCGCTGGAAGCGGCGCGCCAGGCGCTGGCGGAGTGCAAGCATCCGGCCGACCCGGATCAGGCCGGGCTGGTGCTGGGCAATCTGTCCTACCCGACGAGAAAACACAGCCAGTTCGCCGAAGAAGTCTGGTTGCAAAAAATTCGCGGCGAGGGCCCGGTGGCTACCGCCGCCGAAAATCGCTTTATGTCCGGATTACCCGCGATGCTCGTGGCCAGGGGCCTGGGCCTCAAAGGCAGGGCGCTAGCACTCGACGCCGCCTGCGCATCGGGACTGTACGCGATTAAAATTGCCTGCGATCGCTTGCAAGACGGCAGTGCCGAGCTGATGCTGGCGGGGGGCATAAACGCCAGCGACCCCCTGTTTATCCATATGGGTTTTTCCGCACTGAATGCCCTGAGCAAATCTGGCGCCAGCCGACCTTTCCACCAGCAGGCAGATGGTCTGGTGCCGTCAGAGGGCGCAGCATTCGTAGCGCTAAAACGCCTGGCTGACGCGCGCTCGGATGGCGATCATATTTACGGCGTCATCCGTGGCCTTGGACTTTCCAACGATGGTCGCAGTGGCGGGTTTCTGTCGCCCTCCTCTGCGGGACAGGTCGCGTGCATGAAGCAGGCCTACGACATGGCGGGCCTCGACCCCGCGGATGTACAGTTCGTTGAGTGCCATGCCACCGGAACAGAAGCCGGTGATGCCGCAGAAATCGCCAGCTTGAGTGAGGTGTTCCCGACTAACAGCAATGTGCCGCTGGGCTCATTGAAAGGAAACCTTGGCCACCTGATCACCGCCTCCGGGGTCGCCGGCCTGCTCAAGGTCATCCTGGCATTTGAACACAAAACCCTGCCGGCAACCCCCAACGCCCAACCGACGCTGGCGGCAATAGCCGCCAGCGGATTTCAAGTGCCCGATTCAAATCGGGAATGGATCAGTGCAGGGCCACGCCTTGCCGCTGTCAGTAGTTTCGGCTTTGGCGGCAACAATGCCCACTTGCTCGTCCAGGAAAACAGCGCGGAGATTGCCGCAGCCCAGACTCTGAATCAGCATCCGGCTTCTCCCTATGCCGTCGTTAGCCTCGCCCTTAGAACCGACAGGGACGATAATGCCGAGCTTTTCGGTCAACGACTCTGCGCTGTGGCAGGAACTGATTCCGGCCATGAGTCCGGCAATGATTCCAGACAAGAGAACAACACCATCTCTCTTACGGCAAAATCCCTGGCATTTCCGCCCAGGGATTTGCAAGAGGCGCTAGGGCAACAATTAATGCTGCTCGACCTATTACCGGACATCCAGCAGGGCATCGCCGGTGTCGACAGTCATAGAACCGGCATTTTTATCGGCATGCAGACCGATAGTGAAGTGTGCCGCTATGGTTTGCGCTGGCGACTGCCGGAACTGGATCCTCAGGGACTGGTATCTGATATTGACCGCGACATCACACCATCGTTAACGGCAGCGGGTGTCATCGGCAAGATGCCGAATGTACCGGCGAACCGCATCAGCAATCAGCTCAATATTACCGGCCCCGGGTTTACCGTGTCCTGTGAAGAGCTCTCCGGTGATGCGGCACTGGAACTGGCGATGACCGCAATCGATCGCGGTGAGTTGGACGCGGCGATCGTCGGCGCGGTTGATTTGTGCAACGAGCAAATTCACCAGGCGGCGATAGCAGCGGTCGGTGATTCGACGGTCAAGCTTTCAACAACCGGGCTCACAAGCAACAGCCTTTCAAGCAACAACCTTTCAAGCAGCAGCCTATCAAGCAACCACCCGGAGTCGAATGCGGTCGCGGATGCGGCGGTATTGTTGGTGCTCAAATCACTGA
>CBDUUA010000217.1:0-4501 GCA_965370135.1 uncultured Cellvibrionales bacterium | reverse complement strand
TAGAAAAAACACAGATAAGCAGAGGAGTACGCCATGGAAGCACTGGGCATAATTGAAACCCGCGGCCTGACCGCACTGATCGAGGCCTCGGACGCCATGGTCAAAGCGGCCAGGGTGCAACTGGTCGGCTACCGGCAAATCGGCAGTGGCATGGTCACCGCCACGGTGCGCGGTGATGTTGCCGCCTGCAAAGCCGCCACCGATGCCGGCGCCGCGGCGGCGCAACGCCTGGGTGAGTTGGTGGCGGTGCACGTTATACCGAGGCCGCTTGAGGACCTGGAAGCAATCTTCCCCATCACCCCACCGGCAACACCAGAACCAGAACCAGAACCACCAGCACCACCATTACCAAAAACGACCCCATCAACCCCCCGCAAAAAGCGGGCGGCACGTAAACGAGAGGATTAAGCTATGTCAATGGAAGCACTGGGAATTATCGAAACCAAAGGTCTCACCTCCCTGATCGAGGCCTCAGACGCCATGGTCAAAGCGGCTCGGGTACAACTGGTTGGCTACCGGCAGATCGGCAGCGGCATGGTAACCGCCATGGTGCGCGGTGATGTCGCCGCTTGCAAGGCGGCCACCGATGCAGGTGCCGCGGCTGCCCAACGCCTGGGCGAACTGGTAGCCGTGCACGTGATACCCCGGCCCCACGAAGACCTGGAAGCCATTTTCCCCATCCAGGTGCCCGCTGACAGCGGCGCCAAGTAAGCGAGAGGTTTAATTCGATGTCAATGGAAGCACTGGGAATTATCGAAACCAAGGGTCTCACCTCATTGATCGAGGCTTCCGATGCGATGGTAAAGGCGGCCAGGGTCAAATTGGTGGGTTACGAGCAAATTGGATCGGGCTATGTGACAGCTCTGGTGCGCGGTGATGTTGCCTCGTGCAAGGCAGCCACCGACGCCGGCGCCGCAGCAGCCCAGCGCCTGGGTGAACTGATAGCCGTGCATGTGATACCCCGGCCCCACGAAGACCTGGAGAATATTTTCCCGATTAAAATGGATTAATCCCGCGCTGCTGCGGCCAGGATTGCTGGACCACCCCGGGCGGGTTTGTCAACCGCGCCGAACCGGCGATAGCGGGCGATTGAAACAGCGCGGAACTGATATAGCGCAGAACTGAAATGGCGCGGAACTGATACACAGCGGAGAGGCGGGACTATGCGTCTGGCAAAAATCATTGGGCAAGTGGTGGCGACAGTTCGCAATCCAAACCTGGGCATGGACAAACTGCTGCTAGTGCAGATGTTGGACGGCGATGGCAAGCCCGAGCCCAAGGTGCAGGTGGCAGTAGACAACCTGGGCGCGGGCGCCGGCGAGTGGGTGCTGGTAGTGGCGGGCAGTTCGGCCCGCAATACCGTGGCTAGCGGCAATAGTGCACCGGTCGACCTGAGCGTGGTGGGCATTGTCGACGAGGTGTCTTCTGTCGAGGGACTCAACTACAGCAAAAATGCATAGGCGTTCGACCACCACCGGAGCACCAATGCCGGCAAGCGAATACTTGATTGCTAACACTTTACGCCGGCACCAGGTGCTGGCGCTTGATAGCTAGCACTTGATATTAAAAACGGGAGCGAAGTAATGGATCAGCAAGCAATAGAAACAATTGTGCGGCGGGTGATCGAAGAGCTTAATCACCCGGGTGTGGGCAATGGCAATCGAGGCGTGTTCAGTTCCCTTGACGATGCCGTGGCTGCAGCATCCCTGGCCCAGAAAAAAATTCGCAGTATCGCGCTGCGCCACCGGATTATCGAAGAGATTCGCGCCATTACCCGGGAGTACGCCCAGGAACTGTCCGAAATGGCGGTTCGCGAAACCGGTTTCGGCCGGGTCGAGGACAAGTACCGCAAACATCTGCTGATGGCCAATATGACGCCGGGGCCCGAGGTGGTATTTCCCACCGCCATTAGCGGCGACTACGGGCTGTCACTGATGGAAAACGCCGCCTGGGGCGTGATTGCATCGGTTACGCCGTCAACGAATCCCTCCTGCACGGTCATCAATAACAGCATCAGTATGATCGCGGGGGGCAACGCCGTGGTGTTTGCACCACACCCGGCGGCCAAGGCCGTTTCCCAGCGCGCAGTGCAACTCATCAACGAGGCCTCGGTAAGAGCCGGCGGCCCCGATGGTATCGTCACCACCGTGATGGATCCCAGCCTGGAGAACGCCGGCAAACTGTTTGTCTACCCAGGCATCAATCTGCTAGTGGTGACCGGAGGCGACGCGGTCGTCGATGCCGCCCGCAGTGTCACCGACAAGCGCCTGATTGCCGCCGGCCCCGGCAACCCCCCGGTGGTAGTGGATGAAACCGCGGATATCGAGCGCGCCGCCATCAGCATCGTGCAAGGCGCCAGTTTTGACAACAATATTATTTGCGCCGACGAGAAGGAGATTATTGCAGTCGACTGCATTGCCGACTCCCTCAAGGCAGCGTTGCAGCGCCATGGGGCGGTATTCATGAGCGATCAACAATCCGAGGCCGTCGCCCGCCTGGTACTGAAAAATTACCCGGGTGACAAACCCTCGGTGAATTCCAAATGGGTCGGCCGGGATGCCGCTGTCATCGCCAAGGAAGCCGGTTTTGAGGTGCCTGCAGAGACCCGCCTGCTGATTGTGGAAGCGGACAAGGATCACATATTCGCGGTGACCGAGCTGATGATGCCGGTGCTCGCCATGGTACGCGCCAGGGATGCGGATGAGGCCATTACCGTGGGCGTGGCGCTGGAGATGGGCAACCGCCACACAGCGGCGATGCACTCCAAGAATATTGATAACCTCAGCCGCATGGCGGAGGAAATCAATACCAGCCTGTTCGTCAAGAACGGCCCCTGTCTCGCCGGGCTGGGCGCCGGCGGCGAAGGTTGGACCAGCATGACTATTTCCACGCCGACCGGAGAGGGAGTGACCAACGCAGCGACTTTTGTGCGCAAACGTCGCTGCACTGTGGTCGAAAGCTTTCACATCGTGTAAGTGAGCAGGAAGAGTAGGTGAAACCCGTGTCAGCCCTGCCAGCACTAGAGTCCGTCAACCGCGATTTGCGCACTGCCGCTGCCATGCTCAACCAGTCGGAGCCCCTCGAAAACACTCCTGGGCAATGGCAGGTGGGGGTGGATTTGGGTACTGCGGATATTCAAACCATCGCCGTCGACGGCGATGGCCACCCTATCGCCGCCCTGCTGGATTGGGCCGACGTGGTGCGCGATGGCGTGGTGGTCGATTACGCCGGCGCCTGTGCCATCGTGCGCCGGCAATTGCAGGCCATGAGCCAATGCCTGGGGGTGGAGATCACCGAAGTATTGACCTCGTTTCCTCCGGGCACCGACTCCCGAGTCTCCACCAATGTAGTGGAAGCCGCAGGGGTGGAGATCAAGGGCGTGATCGATGAGCCAAGCAGTGTCGCGGCGCTGCTACAGATACGTGATGGCGCCGTGGTGGATATCGGTGGCGGCACCACCGGCACGGCCATCGTCAGCAACGGGCAAATTATTGCATCGATGGACGACGCCACCGGGGGACGGCACATCAGCCTGGCACTGGCGGGCCACCTGAAGATGAGCCTGGAAGAGGCCGAACAACACAAGCGAACCAGCGGCGACCTTAGCATTATCGATATCGTGCGACCGGTCATACAAAAAATGGCTGACGTGGTGCGGGGGCATATTGCCGATTACCAGGTACCTACTATCTACCTCAGCGGCGGCAGTTGCTGCCTACCCGGTTTTCGGGATGTGTTTGCAGCGGAATTCAAGGATCGGGACATCGTGTTGCCCGAACAGCCCCTGTACCTAACCCCATTGGCTATCGCCAGTTACGCGCCCGGCGCCCCTGCCGCGCTACAGGCCGTGAGGTGAGTTCCCTATGCTGACTGGCATCTCCGCCGACACCCTGGTTGACAAGGTGGTTTCCGCCACCGTTGCACAGTTGCAATCGCAGCAGGGTTTCAGCTTTGCCGCGCCCCGCTACACCCTGTCCGGCGAAGGCTGCAGTATGCGCCTGGGGCAGACGCTGCTGGATATGGGGTATGACAGCGTTTTTATTGTCACCGATGTCACCGTGAGTCAGCTGGGTCTTCACCTCGGCCTGTTGCAGGCCTGCGAACAGCTCGGCATGCCGGTCCGGGTGTTCGACCAGGTCGATGGCGAGCCCGACTCAGTCACGGTGGCAGCGGCGCTGGCGGCATACCGGCAACAACCGGCGGCGATGGTGGTCGGTGTCGGAGGCGGTTCTGCACTGGACGCTGCCAAGGCCATGGCGGTACTGGTTGACGACCCCACCGCCACCATCGAGTCGATGGCCGCAAGCCAGGCGCCCTGGCGACGCAGCGTCGGTCTGGCCTGTGTACCGACCACGGCCGGCACCGGTTCCGAGGTCACCGATGTCGCCGTTATCATGGCGCCGGATCACAGCGTCAAGCACCTGATCAAGGGCCTGGCGCTGATGCCGGATATGGCCGTCCTGGACGGCAACCTGATGCTGGGCCTGCCCCCCGGGGTGAC
>CBDUUA010000216.1:0-4512 GCA_965370135.1 uncultured Cellvibrionales bacterium | reverse complement strand
AAATACCATGAGTCAACAACTCTACGATCTGGGCAGCGCACCACCGCTGGGTGAAGTGCCTGAAAAAATGCATGCCTGGTTGATACGGCAGGAGCGCTTCGGCGAGCCGGTAGATTCATTCCAGCTGGAAGTCGTCGATGTGCCCGCTATCGGTGAGCACGACGTGCTGGTCTATGTGATGGCCGCCGGGGTGAATTACAACAATGTCTGGGCTGCCCGCGGGGTGCCGGTCGACGTTATCAAAGCCCGCAACAAACTGGGTGAGCCCGAGGATTTCCACATCGGCGGCAGCGATGCCTCCGGCATCGTCTACCAGATTGGCGACAAGGTCAGCAATGTCAAAGTCGGGGACGAGGTAGTGCTCCATTGCGGCACCTGGAACCAGGATTGTCCGTGGGTGGCGGGGGGTGGCGACCCGATGTATTCACCGAGTTTCAAAATCTGGGGCTATGAAACCAACTTCGGCAGTTTCGCCCAATTCACCCGGGTCCAGGCCCACCAGTGCATGCCCAAGCCAAAGCACATGAGCTGGGAAGAGGCTGCCTCCTACGTGCTGGTGGCGGCAACAGCCTATCGCATGCTGCATGGCTGGGCGGGCAATACGGTCAAGGAAAACGATGCAGTACTGATCTGGGGCGGCGCCGGCGGCCTCGGCTCCATGGGCATCCAGATTGCCAAAGAGGCGGGAGCCATACCCATCGCCGTGGTGTCGGATCAGGCCAAATATGCATTCTGCGAAAGCCTGGGGGCGAAAGGCTGTATCAACCGCAACGACTTCGACCACTGGGGCATGTTGCCCCACTGGAAAGATGCGGTAGGTTACGGCCAGTGGCTGAAAGGCGTGCGCTCCTTTGGCGCCGCCATCTGGGAGGTGCTGGGTGAAAAACGCAGCCCCAATATCGTATTCGAACACCCCGGCGAAACCACCATGCCGACCTCAATGTTCGTTTGCGACACCGGCGGCCTGGTGGCCATTTGCGCCGGCACCACCGGCTATAATGCGACCGTCGACCTGCGCTATGTGTGGATGCGCCAGAAACGCATACAGGGCTCCCATTTCGCCAATGACAAGCAGTCCTATGCCATGAACAAGCTGGCCATTGAAGGCAAGCTGGACGCCTGCATGTCGAAGGCGTTTACCTTCGAGCAATTGCCCGACGCCCATCAGTTGATGCATGAGAACAAGCACCCGGCAGGCAATATGGGCATTCTGGTCGGCGCCACCGAATTCGGCAGCGGCATTTCCGGCGACGCCGTCGAGCGGGTTGAGCACGTCCGCGTTCCCCAACAGCGCGACCAGGGCATACTGCCCTTCGGACTGGCGCTGCCGCTACCCTTGCCGGAAGTCAGTGATCAGCCGGGCGCAGGCTTTAGCGCCGACGATGACGACGGCACCACGGTTCGCGATTTAATGGCCGAGGATTTGATCACCTGCACGGCGGACGAGCAGCTCGGTGACATCGCCCGGCTGATGCTTGATCGCGACATCCACGCCGTGGTCATCATGGAAAATAAAGAGGCTGTCGGCGTGGTCTCGCAAACCGACCTGGTGTTGGCGCGCCAGGGACGACCACGGCTTGAGGCCTGCGCCCTCACCGCCAGTGAGGTGATGAGCCGGGGCTGTGTTACCTGCGATGTCGGCACACCGCTGAACGCGGCCGTGAGTGAAATGACGCGCTTGCGCATCCACCAGCTGGTGGTCACTGAAAAAAGCGGCGCACACAATAGTCCGGTCGGATTTCTGTCGATGACTGACATTGTGCGCAAGGTGATGATTGAGACGCCTTAACCCTTAACCTTTGACTTTCAACCATTAATATAGAGCCCTGACTCACGGCGAGCCAGGCCCTTGGTCTTAATTAAAACCTGACTACGATTGGGAGATAAACATGCGTAGCCCCCGCGATTTCTTCAAGCCCCTGGCACTGGGCGCTCCTGCGCCACTCCGGGATATCCCCGTGCGCCCATCCCGCATGATTCATTTTTTTGACCCGAGCAATCCGCGCATGGCGGACAAGGTGCCGAGCATTGCGACCCAGGTCGATATCCTGCTGGGCAACCTGGAAGACGCCATCCCCATCGAGCGCAAGGAGGCCGCCCGGGAGGGTTTGGTGCGCATCGCCCGGGACACCGACTTCGGCGACACCCAGCTGTGGTGCCGGGTCAATAGCCTGGACAGCCCGTGGTTCCTGGATGACGTGACCCGCCTGGTCAGCGAAGTCGGCGCCAAGATGGACGTCATCATGCTGCCCAAAGTGCAGGGCCCCTGGGACATCTATTACGCCGACCAATTACTGGCGCAGCTCGAAGCCCGGGCCGGGCTGAAGAAACCCATCCTGCTGCATTGCATCCTGGAGACCGCGCTGGGGGTCGCCAATGTCGAGGACATCGCCAACGCTAGTCCGCGCATCCAGGGCATGAGCCTGGGGCCGGCCGACCTGGCGGCTTCGCGCCGCATGAAGACCACCCGGGTGGGCGGTGGCCATCCGGGTTACCTGGTACGGGATGATCCCGACCCGGACAATGCCGAGGCCAATCGCGCCACCTATCAGCAGGATCTCTGGCACTACACCATCGGCCGCATGGTCGATGCCTGTGCCGGTGTCGGCGCCCTCGCCTTTTATGGCCCCTTCGGCGCCATCGATGACCCGCTGGCCTGCGAGGATCAGTTCCGCAATGCCTTCCTGATGGGCTGCGTTGGCACCTGGACGCTGCATCCCAACCAGATTGCCATCGCCAAGCGCGTCTTCAGCCCACCCGCCGACGAGGTCGCCTGGGCCAAACGGGTGCTGGAGGCCATGCCCGACGGCAGCGGCGCGGTCATGATCGAGGGCAAGATGCAGGACGACGCCACCTGGAAACAGTGTAAGGTCATGGTGGATTTGGCGAAGCTGATCGCTGAAAAAGATCCCGACTATCGCGAGCTGTACGGTTTTTGATCGCCCATAAACCTCCGCTAACTGACGCGGCCGAATAAATTCGGCCCAACCACCGTGGGGTAGAATTTAACCAACCAGGGAACAAACGGATCCGTAGGGTCGAATTTATTCGACCAATAAACTAACGGTCCAAAAAATACGAGGACAACCAATGCGCTCGATTGATTTGCCCGAGTTCGGCGACGCCGATGTCATGCAGCTACGTCGCACCGAGATACCGGTGCCCGGCCCCACCGAGGTACTCATTCGCGTCATCGCGGCGGGAGTGAATCGACCCGATGTGGTGCAGCGCCAGGGGCTATACCCGGCGCCACCGGGAGCATCACCCATTTTGGGTTTGGAGGTGTCCGGGGAAATTGCAGCCCTCGGTGAAAACGTCAGCCAGTGGCAAATCGGCGACAAAGTGTGTGCACTGGTAAACGGCGGCGGCTATGCGGAGTTTGCCGTGGCGCCGGCATCCCAGTGCCTGCCCATACCGGAAGCCCTGAGTATGGCCGAGGCGGCCGCCCTACCGGAAACCTGTTTTACCGTCTGGAGCAATGTGTTCCAACGCTGCGGCCTGCGAGTCAAGGAGAACCTGCTGGTTCATGGCGGCGCCAGCGGCATCGGCACCACCGCCATACAGATTGCCAGCGCCCTCGGAGCGAGCGTATTTACCACCGTCGGCAGCGATGAAAAAGTACAGGCCTGCGAGGCCCTGGGCGCCGAGCTTGCCATCAATTATCGCCGCCAGGATTTTTACGCGGTATTAAAAGAGCGACTGGGCAAACGCGGCATCGATGTCACCCTCGATATGGTCGGCGGCGAGTATATTGAGAAAAACATTAAACTGGCCGCCCTCGAAGGTCGTATCGTCAATATTGCCTATCTCCAGGGATCGGTGGCAAAAGTGAATTTTATGCCGGTCATGCTCAAACGCCTGACCCTGACCGGCTCCACCTTGCGGCCGCAATCGGAGGCGCAAAAAGCCGAAACGGCACGGCAGTTGCAACAACAGGTTTGGCCGCTATTGGAGAGCGGCAGGATAAAACCGGTGATCGCGGAGACCTTTCCTCTGGCCCATGTCATCGATGCCCACAAACTGATGGAAAGCAACCAGTCAATCGGAAAAATTGTCCTGTGTGTCGGCGACGAGAGCTGAGTCACTGCCATTTAAAACGGCTGTTAAATCGGCAGGCCACCCATGCCCGAGCCTAGGCCGCGGCAACAATGGCGGTGGCACATCCCGGAGTTTTTTAATATCGGCGAGGCCTGTACACACCGCGGCCGCGACCCCGAGTACAAACACCGCATCGCTTTAACCGTCGACTGCGGTGATGATATTGGTGATAATTGCGGTGATGATTACAACGATAGTTGCGTTCGCAAAATCAGTTATCAACAGCTGGAAAAAAGTGCGCGATGCTTTGCCGGCGCCGTCACCAAACTCGGACTCACCCGCCAACAACGTCTGATGATTCGCCTGCCGAACTCGCTGGAATATCCGATCGCATTTATGGGTACGCTGTTGGCCGGGGGCATCGCCGTACCCGCCTCGACCCAGTTGACCGCCGAAGAAGTTGCCTATCTGGCC
>CBDUUA010000215.1:0-4519 GCA_965370135.1 uncultured Cellvibrionales bacterium | reverse complement strand
ACCAGTACGATGCCGTCCTGCTCGCGCTTGTAGATCGACTGGCGCGGGCAGGCATCGAGGCAGGCGGGCTCGGTACAGTGGTTACAGAGCCGGGGCAAATAGAAGTAGTGGTTGTCTTCGGGATACTTGCCGGCGCCCTCGTCTTCATCCCAATTAGGCCCCCAGTCGGGCTTGCCGGCAGGCTTCAGCCATTCTTTATTTTCGCTGGCGGCGTCAGACGCAATAACCGCTTTGTGGTTGAATTTCCAGGCGCGGCCGTATTCGCTGTCGAGGTTGGGGATTTTACCGCGCTTGACGGCGCCCTCGTCGGTGCGCCCGCCGATTTCATGCCACTGTTTGGGAAACCCCTTGCCCGGCAGGGTCTCGACATTATTCCAATAGCTGTAATCGGTACCGCTATCGGTGTTCCACATTTTTTTGCAGGCCACCGAGCAAGTATGGCAGCCCAGACACTTGTTTAGATCCAGAACCATTGCCACCTGGCGTTCTGGTTTGGCTATCTCGTATTTCATCGCCTCTGCTCCATGGATGCTTGTGGGCTAATTGCCTGGTTTTGTTTGTTGATTTAAACCGTCTCTACCGAGTCCTGCGCAATGGCGCGAACTCCGATACGGGTATCCTGCACCGCCGTGCCGGGTTGATATTTATTGACGCCATGCTCCAGCTGGTAGTAATCACCGCTCAAGTGCAGGGGATTGACCAGGCCGGGAATCAGCCACTTATAACTCTTGTGGTCGGGGAACTGCTGGGGCTCCCAGGCATGAAAATAGAAAGCAACCCCCGGCCGCACCATGGTGGAGTACTTGACGCGCATGGTGACCGTACCGTAGTCGTTGTACAGCTCGGCATAATCGTTATCGGCAATATCGAGTCGCTTAGCCTCGTCGGGATTCAGGTACATGACCGGTTCCCCTCGCTGCATACGCATCAACAAGGGCGTATCCCGCCAGGTGGAGTGGATCGACCAGCGCGAGTGACAGGAGACCAGCTGGAAGGGGTGATCGCCCCCCGCCTTGGGGCTCTCCTTGTGGGTCGCCATGCTCTCCCGGGCCTCGATAAACCAGGGGTGATCAATGTAAGTGCTGATTCGCCCCGAGTACGTTGGCCAGTGGTCTTTGTGCTCGGTGAACTGGGTCATGGTGGTGAGCACGCCGTCCCCTTTCCAGTCCGGGTTATACAGCGCGGTCGGCCCCACATTTTCGCCAGTCGATGTGTACTTGGCGATGCCGGTCTTTTTCAGTTGCTCCACGGTCACCCCGTCGGTGGAGGGGCTGCCGGCCAGAATCGCATCGGATACTCTTTCCGCATCCTTGGGGCCAAAATGACCCTGGCTCGAATAGCGCTGGTTCAGGGTTTTCCAATCGGTGGACATCTTGCCACAACCGTCGAAGGCCGGCAGGTCCTGCTCGATGGCGAGCTCCTCGATGCGCTTGCTGAGTAACCAGTAGAATTCGTACTCGTCCTTGGACTCAGCCAGCGGCGGTACCGCCGCGTCACAATAGTGAACGTAGGGGATATAGGACATGCTGTACTTGATACCGGACTTCTCGTAATAACCGGCGGCAGGCAGGATGTAGTCCGACTGCATGGCGGTATAGGAGAATTTGGGGTTGATATCGACAATCAGCTCCATCTTGTTCCAGATGTTATCGATAAACTTCTGGGTGTTGTTGGTGCGGCGAATCAGGTTGGAGCCACCGCTAAAGAAAATCTTCGGTGAACCGCTGCGGGGCAGGTTCCGATCCCAGCCTTTGGCCACGGATTCGTCAAAGTATTCATGGAAGGGTCGCGGATAATCGTTTTTAAGTTCCTTGTCCATATCGGGCACGATGCCCTGATGGTGCAGGTCGATTGAGGTCACGTTGGTGGCGCAGAGCACATCTTTCTCGAACTTGCGCTCGCCGTCGCGAGTCACCTGCTCCTGGGTCTTGCGACCCAACATGATATCCATGGCAATATGCCAAATATCACTGGGGCTCATCACGTTCAGCATCATGCCGAGTTTACCGCGCAAACCCTCGTGCTCCACTTGCAGCTCGGTACCGAAGCCAGCCAGGTCGACCCAGCCACAGCCCTGGTAGCCGGTGCCCTTCTTGCCGATGGCGCCCTTGAGCGCCAGGCAGAGAATTTTGGCCCGGTTCATCAAGTCGGAGTGTACGTAGCGGTTGGCGCCCCAACTGGACAGCACCATGGGGCGCTCGGCATTGGCGAAGCCCTCGGCAAAACGCCGGATCTGTTCCACCGACAGGCCGGTGACCTCCGCCGCCTTGTCAAAGGTCCAGGGCTCCAGATTTTCTTTTAACAGTGCGCCGACCGGGGCCACGCTAATCTGCTCGCCGTTATGCAGCGTCACTCGAAAACTGCCCTCTATCGGCGGTTCAAAACCCTCGGGCAAGCGAATCAGGTTTTGCTCGCTGTCCTGGGTGCCGGGAGCCTCAACCGGTGCGCCGGCGGCGGGGTCCCACATATAGAGTAACTTGCGGCGGCCGTCCTCGATCAGATCAGATTCACGCAGGAAGCGGCCGCTGTCCAAACGCACCAGGATGGGCAAATCGGTCTGTTCGCGGACAAAGGGCAGGTCGATTTTGCCGCTGTCCCAGATATGGCGGGCGGTAGCCATGGCCAGTGCCGCATCGGTGGCCGACCGCAGCGGCAACCACTGGTCGGCGTGGATGGCGGTAGCGCTGTACTGTGGATCGACGACCACCAGTTCGGTGCCGTTGTATTTGGCCTCGTAGAGAAAGTGTGCGTCGGAGATCTGGGTCACCGAGGGGTTCATCATCCACACCACCACAAAGTCGGACAGGAACCACTCATCGGAGGAGCCGCCGACATGGGCAGCGCCCAGGGTCATGGTGGCGCCAATATTGAGGTCACCAATTTCCGCCCAGTTGTCGGCGAAGGTACCCCCAGACATATGGAGAAACTTGAATCGACCCATGGTGGTAGCGCCGAAGTCGAAATTGGGGCCCAGGTCGGTATAGTGAGTATCGGCGCCGTGCTCTTTGACAATATCGATCATCTTATGGGCGATTTCATCGATGGCCTGATCCCAGCTGATGCGCTGCCACTGACCGGAGCCGCGCTCTCCAACGCGCCGAAGGGGCACCGAGGTGCGGCTCGGGCCGTACATGACATCGGTATAACAGGCGCCCTTCTGGCAGCCACGCGGGTTGAAATCAGGCACCCCCGGCTCGGAAGCCTCATAGGTCGCGGTTTGTTCCTCCCGCACCACGATGCCGTCCTTGACGTAGAGATCCCACTCACAGGCCGTGCGACAATTGACCCAGCCATGGGAGCCCTTGGCCACCGTGTCCCAGCTCCAGCGCTGACGGTATAAATCTTCCCAGCTGCCCATTTTTTGGGGTGTGCGACCTCCGGGGCTTGCCGCCTGCGCCACGCGAAAATGAAACAACGGCAGACCACCACCGGCGGCCAGGGTGACAACACCTGCCGCTTTGACAAAGCGGCGCCGTGTTATTGTATTATCGGTGTGACTGGCCATACCCGTCTCTCCTCAAGTGACTCCTGAAATCCCACTACCGTGCCTGCCGGCATTCCAGCTACCGTGCCTGCCGGCAACAGCAATTAGCTATCTGTATCATCCAGCCCATGCTGGATAAGCTGCGAAGGCAAGATGAAGTTCCTGATGTAATTTCGCATTTTCACCGGGTCGTCCTGATACCGATAGGGGGTGAGCACGAAGGACATGGTGATGCGCCCATTCCACTCGATATAGTCTTCCAGGCTGACTTTCTTCCTCATGCGGCCCGCCGCTTTCAGCCGGGTAAATACCGGCCCCATCGCCTGCCGCATATAATCCATAACCCCGTCATTGGACAGCCCAAGCTTGTTCAGCAACTTTGGATCCTGGGAAAACAGGGCTTTTAACAAGGGGCGACTGCTGATTTCCGACAGGGTAAAGACCAACACCTCGACCAACTCGGTTTCGATATCCTCGTCGTTGGCCATGCGGATGCCTTCGAGCTGTTGAATCAGGTAATCGATGTCCCGCAGTACCACCTGCGAAATGATATCGTCCCGGGTTTTGCAATAGCGGTAGACCGTGGTTCGCGCCAGGCCGGACTCGGCGATGATGTCTGACATGGTGGTTTTATCGAGGCCGGTACGCTCAGAACAGACCACCGCCGCGTCCAGAATTTTACTGACGGTATCAGTGCTGCGCACATTGGCCATTGCCATGCTTTTTCCCGCTTTTTTCCGCGTATTTCAGGCCTTTCCGGCAATAAAACAGCCCACCAGCCAACCCACACAGAGCTTCAGCGTAAAGATACAGCCGATACAGTTTTTATGCATTTTGTTTCTTATTGTTTATTGAGGCAGATCAAAATAAATATCCTGGCTAACCGCGGTTTGGCACTGCTGCTAACCCATCTGACTCAATAACTCGGCGACGGTCTGAATACAGACGTTAAAAGTTTTTCCCGGTCGGTTCATGAAAGCGCCAAAGTCTTTGAGATCGCCGGTGAGCAAATGCGTTGCCCCACAGGTAAGCGCC
>CBDUUA010000214.1:0-4531 GCA_965370135.1 uncultured Cellvibrionales bacterium | reverse complement strand
TACTCTTCAACCGATTGGACAACCATAGCGGCTTCGCCATTTTGAGTAATGACATAAACCGCGCCGTCTTGCTTCAGTTCCTCTGCAATTTGAGCCGCATTAGCCTTAAGGTAGCTAATGGGTTTAATATGGGATGACATACTCATAGTCTTGCTCCATCTGAATAGAACCAAATATAGTCCATATTTGGTCTCATTAGAATCCTTTCTTCACTCTTTGGTATAGAGAGAAATCATAACCGAAGACAAGCCAGGTTTTTGTGGGCAATCAAACGCTCCCGCTACACTACTATTTGGCAGACTTTTACACTACCATTCTGCCAATCATGGAGCGACCACAGAGCAACCATACCGCGGCATCAAGAAGCTGTCTTGCAATTGCCGGCCAGTAGCCGACAACGGCCTAAAGTGATACCTTTCTACTATCACACTTCTATCACCCACCTCACACACGGCGAACAAGCGGGGCTGCCATGACACACGAAAATTCGCTTAAACATGGCCCTGCCAGCCGCGTTCTTAAACGACTCCGTGCTGCCGCCAGGGGCGATCGGTTGCGTTTCGTGGGGCTGGCGCCGAGGCTCGCCGTGGGGTTTGTCCAGAGAAAATCTTTTTCCGAGGCGGTGACCCCCGCCTCGATGAAGAAATGTTATATCCCCATTTCCCCCGAACAGGGCGAATTTCTCTATATCACGGCACGGGCGCTCGGGGCGCAGAATATTGTCGAATTTGGCACCTCCTTTGGCATCTCCACCATCTATCTGGCGGCCGCGCTGAAGGACAACGGCGAGGGCCTGGTCATTAGCACCGAGTTGGAACCGAGCAAGTGCACCCGAGCCATACTGAACCTGGAGGAAGCCGACCTGGGGGAGTACGCCGAGATCCGCGCCGGGGATGCACTGGAGACGCTGGCTGACCTTGCCGACCCGGTGGACCTGGTGTTATTGGATGGCTGGAAGGATCTCTATCTACCGGTATTGGAGCTGATCAAACCCCGGCTCCGGCCAGGGGCGGTAGTGCTCGCCGACAATATATTCACCTTCCGCAAAGCGCTACAACCCTACGTGGACTATATGCAGAGTGGCGAGAACGGCTTTTCCTCGACCACCCTGGCCATTGGCGAGGGCTTTGAGTACTCGGTCTACCTCGGTTGAATGGCGTTTTGGCAAGGCTTTAATGGTCTTGCGCTTTAACCCAGGAGCCACTGCATAAGGTAGCGCAATCGGCGACAGATCATCCGTTTGTACGCTTATGCGAGGGAAACGCCTGTGGTTTTTTTGATGGAAAAATGGGTCATAAAAACACATCATCCACTCTTAAGGGCGCATTAAGCCATTTAATATGCTCTTATGAGCAGAATGAATTTGCCGATAGCCACGCGACCCTGATATGCTCTTAAGAGCAAATTAGCCAGGATAGGAGGCTTTCAACAACAGATGACAGCAAAAAATATATTGATACAGGCACCGCCCTATCCGGTCGAAAAAAACATCAAGCGCCTTGGCGCAAACCTGCGTATCGCCAGGCTTCGCCGCAACATGACGATTGAGGAGGCCGGCGAGAAAATCGGAACCGGCCCACGTGCAGTTTCGGATGCCGAGAAAGGCAAGGTTTCAACCGGCATTGCCGTCTATACCGCTCTGCTCTGGGCGTACAATCTTCTCGGGCCCATGAGCGAGCTCGCCAACCCTGCATTGGACGAGGAAGGCTTGTCGCTATCCTTGTCGGAGGAACGTACCCGAGCCCGAGCGAAAGAGGACCTGGATGATGATTTCTAATGCGACCCCAGCGGAGTGCTTTGTCTACATTATTCTGCCGGGCGAGACCGAATTCGTCACGGCAGGGCGATTTGAATTAACGGCAGGTCGCAATGGGGTCACAACGGGGCGCTTTATCTACGGAAGGAGCTATCTTGCGCGCAGCAACGCAGTTCCGCTAGACCCCATTGAACTCAAGCTGCGCCAAGGAACCTATCAAACAACCCGGCTTAAAGGTGTATTTGGCTCAATAAGGGACGCGAGCCCGGACTATTGGGGCCGACGGGTCATAGAAAAGCATGCTGGAAAAACGACGCTTGGGGAGATCGACTATCTTTTGCACTCACCGGACGACCGCGCGGGTGCTTTGGGGTTTGGCTTGAATAGAGAACCTCCAGCTCCCCGCCGCAAATTCAACCAGACGATAGAATTGGAACG
The DNA here is from genome assembly GCA_965370135.1 of uncultured Cellvibrionales bacterium. Taxonomy (GTDB): domain Bacteria; phylum Pseudomonadota; class Gammaproteobacteria; order Pseudomonadales; family JAHEGP01; genus JAHEGP01. Next base: position 2,337 of record CBDUUA010000214.1, on the reverse strand, counting down.
GCTACAAGCCCTTGCTGATTTAATCATTGCCGATGAGGAGCTTCCTGAAGGTGATGAAGCAGAGCAGGTCCAGCGCTTGCTGAATAGTGGCACATCAATGGGCGGGGCCCGCCCGAAGGCTGTGATTGAGGATAACAATGCTCTCTGGATCGCAAAATTTCGTCATCCGGAAGACAAATGGAATGATGCGCGCGTTGAACACGCTATGCTCGTACTTGCCGGCGAATGTGGTCTACAAGCCGCAGAAAGCAGAGTAGTAACAATTGGCGCGCATGACGCAGTGCTTGTCAAACGTTTTGACAGGGAACACACGAGCACAGGCTATCGCAGAGGCCGCATGGTCAGTGCATTAACACTGCTGGGTGCGGATGAGAATTATCAGAACAGGGAGAATTGGTCCTATGTTTTGCTCGCTGAAGAACTACGACGTATATCTTCGAAGCCGAGCACTGATGCTCCAGAACTATTCCGTCGCATGTGCTTTAACGCTTTAATCTCGAATATTGATGATCATCCGCGCAACCATGCCGTCGTCGCCATGAACACGGACTGGAAGCTTTCACCAGCCTATGATCTGACACCTTCTACACCGATCAGTATTGAGAGACGCGACCTGGCGCTTGAATGCGGGGATATGGGGCGCTATGCCCATGCTGAAAACTTGCTGTCGCAAAGCGCGCGCTTTCTTCTTGAATCGGACAATGCCAAAAACACCATCGATACGATAGAAGAAATCGTTAAAAGCAAATGGCATGACATCGCCCGCAGAGAGGGCGTAACAGAAAACGACTGCGAAAGAATCGCCAGCGCTTTTGCTTATTCAGGATTTCGAATGGAAATCCCCGCACAATAGCTATCGTGCCGAAAAACATATTTGCGAATGTTTCTCATTTGTCACCAACCCTTTTTAGACCTCCTTTAGCACCAGGGCTTCTTCGATCGCTTCAACAATCTCATCCTGCGACTGCGCTCGATTGCGCTCCTTGACATCCTCGACTGTGAGTTCAAACAGGTGGGCCAGCACGGCATTGTCCACCAAGCGACTAAGCACAAAAAGCCTCCCCCGCCGCGATACGCTGCCCCAGTTGCGCTAAAATCCGGGCTGAGCTGCCCAGCATCATCTCATTGTGCCGCGCCCAGAGACACAGGCGCCAGAGGGGATAATCCCGATCTATGCCCATACCGCCGTGCAGATGTTGGGAGGCATAACTGACCCGGTGACCGCAGTCACCCGCCCAGATTTTTGCGATCTGCACTTCGGTAGTGGCATCGATGCCGCTATCGAGCCGGCTCACCGCCTGATAGGTATTCAGGCGCAGGCTCTCGACGTCGATAAAGCAACTGGCTGCCCGGTGGCCCACGGCCTGGAAGGTGGCAACCAGCACGCCGAATTGCTTGCGCTCGGCAGTATAGGAGGCAGTCATGCGCATGGACTGATCGCAGACACCAAGCTGGTGCGCGCACACGGCGGCGGTGGTATGCTCATCAATCCATTTCATAACAGCGGCGCCGCACTGCGGCCCGGCCAACACATCCGCAGCAGCAACCAGCGCGCCATCGAGCACAACTTCATACTGGGGTTCATAGGTGGTGACTTTAAGTGGCTCGAGACTGACGCCATCGGCGGCCGGGTCGAGCAACAGCACCACAACACCATCGTTAGTCGCCGCGGACAACAGGATACGCTCGGCGCGGTGGGCAAAGGGCACGGCGGTTTTGACGCCGCTAAGGCGGTAACTGTCGCCTTCGGCAAGGGCTGTTACCAGCAGCGGATTGGCGGGATCTTCATTCTGGCTTTCCATCAGCGCCGCGGTGAGCAAGCCCTCACCACTGGCGGCGCCGGGCAGCAGGCGCTGTTTTTGCGCGTCGCTGCCAAAGCGTTGAATCGGCAGGGCGCCGGATACCAGGTGACTGATAGCCGGCACCGGGGCAATGCTGCGACCGGTTTCTTCAATAAACATCGCCAGCTCGGTAAAACCAAAGCCCATACCGCCATAGGCCTCGTCGATGGCCACCCCCAGCAAACCGGCTTTGGCCAACTGCTGCCACAAGTCCTGATCGAAGCGCTCACGCTGGTATTCGTCGTAGCGCGCCAATTTTTCCGGCGTCACCTGTTCAGACAGGATCTCCCGCGCCAGCTTTTGTACCTCTCGCTGTTCTTCACTAAAGCCAAAATCCATACTCGTATTCTCCTGTTGCTAAGCTGCTTCTACCTGGCCGCCCGGGGCATCCACAGACCCGCCGCCGAGATGATGTCTCGTTGAACTTCGTTGGTGCCGCCGCCAAAGGTGATAATAGAGGCGGTGCGGTAGAGACGCTCAAGGCGTCCGCGCAAGA
>CBDUUA010000213.1:0-4552 GCA_965370135.1 uncultured Cellvibrionales bacterium | reverse complement strand
AACCGGTTTCGACGAATGAAGTCGGGCTGTGAATACCATCGCCGCTCTTGTGCATCCATGCACCTGCGGCATACCGTACATCCTGTACATAAAAAAGGCGGAACCAGCCCGCCTTGCTTCGTTACACCCAGCCGCGTTTAGTTGACCCTTTCAAGCACGGTAGTAATACCCTGACCCAGACCGATGCACATGGTGGAAATACCCAGCGTCATATCCCGCTGCTCCATCACATTCAATAGCGAGCCGGTGATGCGGGTACCCGAACAACCAAAGGGATGGCCCAGGGCGATGGCGCCGCCATGCAGATTGACCTTCTGCTCGATGTCATCCATCAGGTTCAGGTCCTTCAGCACCGGCAGGGCCTGGGCGGCAAAGGCCTCGTTGAGTTCAACACAGTCGATATCCTTCATGGTCAGACCCAGTTGTTTGAGGGCCTTATTGGTTGAGGGTACCGGGCCGTAACCCATGATCGAAGGATCGACACCCGCCAGTGTCATGGCGCGAATTTTAGCGATGGGCTGCAAACCCAGGCTCTCGGCCTTTTCAGCGGACATCACCAACATCACCGAAGCGCCGTCGGACAACTGGGACGAGCCCCCCGCAGTGACGGTGCCACCCTTGGGATTAAACACCGGTTTCAACTGGGACAAGCTCTCGACCGTGGTTTCCGGTCGAATGGTCTCATCTCGATCAACCGCCCACAGGGCGCCGGCCGCATCGTGACCTTCAACCGGAATAATCTCCCGATCAAATTGCCCGCTGATCGTCGCTTCATTGGCCAGACGATGTGAACGCTCGGACAGCTCGTCCATTTGCTGGCGCTGGATGCCATGCATCAGGGCGAGGTATTCGGCGGTCATACCCATCATGCCCGCGGCCTTGGCCACATTCAGACCCAACTTGGGGTTGGGATCGACGGATTCCATCATCGGCAGATGGCCCAGGTGCTCGACACCCCCAACCACATAGACATCGCCCAGCCCGGCCATGATATTGGCGCTGGCAGTGTGCAGGGCAGACATCGACGAACCACACAGGCGGTTTACCGTCTGTGCCGGAATGGTAAACGGCAATTGCGCGCGCAGCAGAATATTGCGCGCGATATTAAAGCCCTGCTCCTCGCGCTGCAGTACACAGCCCCAGATCAGGTCGTCGATTTCAGCGGGGTCCAGCGCCTCATTGCGCGCCAGCATGGCATTGATAATAACCGCGGACATTTCATCACCACGGGTGTGACGGAAACAACCATTTTTGGAACGCCCCATGGCAGTGCGACCGTAATCTACAACCACCACGTCTCTCGGATTCAAACTCACAGCGTATCTCCTCTAGTCGTAATATGTTTCGTTGTTTGCCAATTTTGCCCGCATACCCTCGGTCACCTGATAGGTATTGCCCAGCTCGCTATAAGCCTCGGCCATGGCGACAAATTGCTCCAGACCAACGGTATCGACCCAGCGCATAAGACCACCACGGAAGGGAGGGAAGCCAAGGCCGAACAACAAGGCCAGATCAGCTTCGGCGGCGCTTTCCACCACACCCTCTTCCAGGCACCGGGCCATCTCGTTCGCCATCGGCACCATCATGCGTGCGACGATCTCTTCTTGCGAGAATTCCTTGCGCGCAGCAACGTGGGATTCCAGCAGTTGATAGGCAGTGTCACTGGCTTTCTTGGTCGGCTTACCCCGCTTGTCCAGGGCATAGTCGTAAAAGCCCTTGTCATTCTTCTGGCCAAATCGACCGGCCTCGAACATTATCTGCGGGGCGGTAACAAAGTCCGGCGCCATGCGATCCGGATAGCCCTCTGCCATCACCTCGCCGGCGTGTACCGCAGTGTCGATACCGACGACATCCAGCAGGTGTGCCGGTCCCATCGGCCAGCCCCAACGCAGCATCACCTTGTCGATGGCCTGGAAGTCGGCGCCGTCGCGCATTAGCTTGTTAAAGCCGTCGAAGAAAGGAAACAACACGCGATTGACCAGAAATCCCGGGCAATCCTTGACCACAACCGCTTTTTTGCGCATGGCCGTGGCATAGGCGACAGTCATGGCGACCGCGCTATCGGAGCTTTTCTCGCCGCGAATAACTTCCACCAACGGCATCGCATGAACCGGGTTGAAGAAGTGCATACCGCAGAAGTTTTCCGGCCGCTGTAGTGATTCTGCCAGGGAGGTAATGGATATAGTGGAGGTATTGGAGGTGAGTACGGTATCGTCACGCACCTGCTTTTCAAGGTCGGCCAATACCGCAGCCTTTACCTTGGGGTTTTCCACCACCGCCTCGACCACAATATCGACTTGGTCAAAGTCGTCGTAGCCCAGGCACGGCTCGATACTGGTGAGCACCTGCGCCATTTTTGCAGCGGTCATGCGACCGCGATCCACCCGCTTGGACAGCAGTTTGCTGGCTTCACTCAAGCCCAGATCGAGGCCCTCCTGGGCGATATCTTTCATCTTGATGGGGGTGCCGGTAACCGCCGACTGGTAGGCGATACCACCGCCCATGATGCCCGCGCCCAACACTGCCGCCTTCGACACTTTGTGGTCGGCCTTTTTTGCCCAGGCCCTCGCTTTCTTTTCCAGCAGCTGGTCTGCCAGGAATACGCCGACCAGCGCCTTGGCCACGGGTCCCTGGGACAACTCGACAAAGGTGTCGGCTTCCACATCGAGGGCATCTTCCAGGCCCATGCCGCGAGCTTTTTCAACCGCAGATGCCGCCGCCACAGGCGCCGGATAGTTCCTGCCGGCCTGTTGGCCAATCATGGCTTTGATGGTAAAGAAGGCCATGGTGGCCTCGACGTCATCCAGCGGCAAGGGACTGCGCTTGGCGTCGCGACGAGCCTGGTATTCGAGCTTGCCGTCGATTGCGCGCTGCAAAGTAGCCAGTGCCACATCCCGCAGTTGATCGGGCTCGACCACGGAGTCGACCGCGCCGACTTTCAGCGCCACCTCCGGCCGTTGATCCTTAGCCGCTGCAATCCAGGTCAGCGCTTCATCAACACCAATAATGCGCGGCAGGCGTACCGTGCCACCCCAACCCGGGACAATGCCCAGTTTGGTCTCGGGCAAGCCGACCTTGGCCGCAGTGCTCATGATCCGAAAATCGCAGGCAAGGCAGATTTCAAAGCCGCCGCCGAGAGCAAAACCGTTGATGGCAACGGTGCTTGGAAACGGCAGGCTTTCAAGGCGATTGAAGTTGGTGGCGTTGATACCGGAGAACTTCTTGATGGTTTCTGCGTCGGCATCAAACAGCGACGAGAACTCGGTAATGTCAGCGCCGACAATAAACACCCCCTTGCCGCTGGAGACCAACAGACCCTTTATGTCCGACTCCGCCTCAAGTGCATCCAGCGCCGCCGTCAGGTCGTCAACGGTCGCCTGGTTAAACTTGTTGACCGATTCTCCCTGCAAATCGAATACCAGCTCGGCGATACCGTTTTCAAGCCGGTCCACCTTGAGCGAATTGCTTTGATAGATCATGTCGATTTCCTGTGTGGTTTAGATTCTTGCCCTTTATTGCAGGCACATTAAAACCTGTGCCATAGCAGCGGTCAATTATCTGGCAGATAAAATTAGCGCCGCGTCGATCTGCGTGCCCCCGCCCTGTTACCGGAACCGGACCGACCGCGCTTGCGCCCCCCGCTCGGCTTGCGGGGTTTTCGTCCTGCCGGCATCGCACCTTCCTCCGGCACCAGGCAATCCTCGCCACTCCCTATCAGCTCGCCGCGGCCCATGGCGACCAGCGCCTGCCTCAGCATCGGCCAATTGGCAGCGTCGTGGTAACGCAGTAGCGCCTTCTGCAAACGGCGCTGCTCCAGTTTTCTCGGTATAGTCACCCGCTTACCTTTGTAGCTCAATTTATGCAGTGGATTCCGGGCGGAGTGGTACATCGCGGTCGCCAGCGACATCGGTGACGGATAGAAAGTCTGCACCTGGTCGAGCCGGTATTTATTGCGTTTGAGCCACAGGGCCAGGTTCACCATATCCTCGTCTTCGCAGCCCGGATGAGCAGCAATGAAATAGGGAATAAGATATTGCTTCTTGCCGGCCTCCCGGGAATAGCGCTCGAACATGGCCTTGAACTCGACATAGCTGTCCATGCCCGGCTTCATCATCTTGCCGAGGGGCCCCGGCTCGGTATGCTCCGGCGCTATCTTCAAGTAGCCGCCCACATGGTGGCTCACCAGCTCTTTGACATACTCTGGATCCCGCACCGCCAGGTCGTAGCGCAAACCGGAGGCAATCGCGACGCGCTTGACACCGGGAACAGCACGAGCCTTGCGGTATAACTCGGTAGTCTGCCTATGGCTGGTTTCCAGGTTTTTGCAAATAGTGGGATAGACGCAGGATAGCCGCCGGCAATTGGCCTCGATGGTCTTGTCCTTGCATCCGAGGTGATACATATTGGCCGTGGGGCCGCCTAAATCGGAGATGGTGCCGGTAAAACCCGGCACCTGGTCACGGATGGCCTCGATCTCCCGCAGCACCGACTGCTGGGAGCGGCTCTGGATAATACGCCCCTCATGCTCGGTGATGGAGCAAAAGGTACAGCC
>CBDUUA010000212.1:0-4576 GCA_965370135.1 uncultured Cellvibrionales bacterium | reverse complement strand
TAAAGGGTATTCTTATAATAGGGCCCGCTGATTTTATTAGAAGCGATAGAAGTGGTAAATAGAAACGCAAAAGATAACGGGGTGCCGGGGTGATTGCTTGCGTCGGCCCGGCAATTTCCTGAGGAGACACTATTGACCTGAGGAAACACTATTGAGGAGGTACTATGAAGTTTTCACTAACCCTGACCTTTAATCCCATGGCGGATCAGATCGCACTGACCAAAATTGCGGATGAAATGGGCATGCATTCCGTCAATCTGGGTGACGGCTTGTTTTTTTACGAAGAAACCTCGGTAGATTACAGCTATACCGATAGTGGTGATCGCTACTGGAGCGCCAACACTCCCTTCCTGGATCCGTTCTGCGCGATCGCCCATCTCGGCGCGGTGACAAAGGACATTCGGTTTTTGATCAATGTGCTGAAACTTCCTGTTCGCCAGCCGATGCTGGTTGCCAAGCAGGCCGGCACCGCCGCCTATCTTTGCCAGGACAGAATGTCCCTGGGTGTTGGCCTGAGCGTTTGGCCGGAAGATTTTTCGATCAACAACGAGGTGATGAAAACTCGCGGCGCCCGTTGTAGTGAGATGATCGAGATACTGCGCAAGGCGTTTACCGGTGAGGTGTTTGAGCATCACGGCAAGTATTACGATATTCCGGCGTTGTCCATCAACCCCGTGCCTGCTCCGGACAAGCCGATGCCCATTCTGATCGGTGGTACGGCAACCGCAGCATTGAAGCGTGCGGCGCGTCTGTGCGATGGTTTTGTCTCCCCCAATGTGAAATCTCCTGAAATCGAGAAAATGGTTAAAGAGATCAACGGTTACCGAAAGGAATACGGAACCGACAACAAGCCTTTTGAAATGATCTCTGTCGCTACCGATATTTATAATCTTGACGGTCACAAGCGACTGGAGGATATGGGCATTCACGAAGCCTGTGTGATGCCGTGGATGTACTACGGTGGCAAGTTCAACTCGCCGCTGGATTTCAAGATTGATTGTTTGAAGCGCTTTGCCGATGAAGTAATGTCGAAAATGTAGGCAATAGGTAGGCAATAGGTAGGCAATATGTAGGTATAAACGCAGGAAGAAAAAGTGCAGGGCGCGCCGTCGTGTCCTGCATTTGCGCTTGCCGCACGCCCGGTGATTTTCTGTGAATAACTGTGAAACTGTGCATAACTGTGAAGAAGAACGGAAACCCCCTATGACCCAGCTGGATAGTCTGTTTTCACCCATCAAAATTGGCAAAATGGAACTCAGTAATCGCCTGGTTATGGCGCCCATGACCCTGGATTTAGCCAATCAGGATGAGTCTCCTTCACAGCGTCAAATTGACTACTACGTAGAGCGCGCCGGTGGAGGAATTGGTTTAATCGGCCTGGAAGTGGTAACAGTCGATCCCGATCACCGCTATCAGCAGCGATCTCTCGGCCTCTACAGCGATGACTTGATTGCCGGCCACAAAAAGTTGGTGGATGCTATTCACACTGCCGGTGGGCTGGTTCAGCCACAGTTGGTTCATCCCGGCCCGGAATCCCTGGCGCAATTTTTCAAGGGTATTCCCGCCATTGGGCCCTCTGTCCTGCGCACGCCAACGACCACCCTGGTATGCGAGGAGGCCAAAATTGAACAGCTTGAACGGGCCGTTGAATGTTTTGGTGATGCCGCCCGCCGCGCTCAAGAGGCCGGCTACGACGGCATCGAGTTGCATGCGGCCCATAGTTATCTGTTGTTGGGATCGTTTCTGTCGCCCATCAGGAATCTTCGCCAGGACGAATATGGCGGCAAGCTCGAAGGGCGCATGAAGTTGTTGCTACAGGCGCTGGCGAATATTCGCAAGAAAGTCGGCAACGATTTTCCCATCACACTGCGCCTTGCGGGTTATGAGCGAGATCCCGGCGGCCGCGGTATTGATGAAACCCAGCGCATGATTCCCATACTCGAAGCCGCAGGTGTCGATTGTTTTCACATCAGCGGCGGTGTCACTGACGCCTCGATCTCAAAGATCATCGCGGGTTCTTCCTACCGCAATGGTTTTAATGTGGCGGCGGCCAGGGCAGTCAAACTAGTCGCCAATGTGCCGGTCATGGTGGTCGGCAGAAACTGGGATCCGGTAGCTGCGGCTGAGATCATCGCCAACGAAGAGGCCGATATGATCGTCATGGGTCGGCCCATGTTTGCGGACCCGGATCTGCCCAACAAACTGCGGGCCAATAAGTTTGTGGATGTGCGCATGTGTAACTCCTGCGAGGTTTGCGTCGACGGTATGATGGCCGACGCCAGCGGTGTCACCTGCGCGCTCAATGCGCGATGTTGTCGAGAGGGAGAATTTCCCCTCGAAAAAGCGGCAGTATCCAAGCGCGTATTAGTCATTGGCGGCGGCCCGGCAGGTATGGAAGCCGCTCGTGTAGCCTGTGCTCGCGGCCATCAAGTGACTCTGGTTGAGCGGCGTGAGCAGTTGGGCGGCGCCTTCAAATACGCCTCGATTGTGCACCCTGATAACCAGGTGTTTCTGCAATATCTTATTCATCAAATGAGCTCCCTGCCGATAGAGCTGGTGCTGGGCAAGACCGTCTCCGAGAAGGAGATCGCCGAGCTCAAACCGGATGCCATAATCGTTGCCACCGGGGCTTTGATGACCGTTCCGGACATCAAAGGCGCCGATCTACCCCATGTGATAAAGGGAACTGCCGTACGCCAACTGATTATGGATGTTGATGCCGATTGTGCAAAAGGTGCAAAAGGTGCAAAAGGTGCAAGCGGCTTTGATGGCACAGTTGCTGTTGTCGGCTGTGGTCTGATGGGGGTTGAATTAGCGATCTACCTGGCGCGCCAGGGTAACAAGGTGCATCTCGTAGACTCTACTACGCGCATTGCCCAGGAGCTCGGCAGGGGTAAAAAGCGACGCACTGAACATACCAATGAGCTGGACACCCTCGGTGTGCCGGTCAATACCGGTGTCGCTATCGATGAGATCAGCGAAAAGGGCATACAGGTTTCCACCGCGGATGGCCGCAGTCATAGTCTTAAAGCAAATACCGTTATTCTTATTGACGTGCCGCAGCCTGATACCGGACTGTTTGACCGGGCTCAGTCTCTCGCCGAAGACGTGTACAGCATTGGTGATTGCACCGGATTTGGTTTGAGTAAAAAGGCCGTAGAGGAAGCAACCCGGATTGCCTACAAGTTATAATTCCGAGATAAATAGTCGCTGAATGTTTGAAAGAGCAATAGCAAGAGAAAGAGCAAGAGCAAAAGCAAAAGCAAGAGCAAAAGCAAAAGCAAAAGCAAAAGGAGGGGAGTAATAAGCAATGAATGTGCTGATTGTCGGCGGAGCGGGTGTCACCGGGGTAGTGATTGTCAGGGAGCTGCTTAAAGGTGGTTGCTCCGTTACCATCTTACATCGAGGCGCTCACGAGCCGGATCTGCCTGAAGAAGTCGTGCATATTCATACCGACCCCTATTCCCTGGAGGCCTTGCAGGAGGCCCTTGAAGGCAGATCTTACGATCTCGCAATTGTGACCTACGGCAGGTTGAAGTATGTAGCCCAGGCGCTTGCAGGAAAAACAGAGCGCATCATCAGTGTCGGTGGCGCCGCTCCCATATACAAGGGCTGGGGCAAGATGACGGCCCCCAATCCCTGGGAGACAACAGAGCCGACACCGCTTTTTCTTGGTGAGGATCACCCGCTGTCAAAGGCCGATGACATTGACAGATTCTCTGCCGCAGTCAGGAAGACTGAGCAGGCGGTTATGCAGATGCACCGCGATGGCATATTCAATGTCACGCACTTTCGCTACCCTCTGGTATATGGCCCCAACAATATCGTCCCCGGTGAATGGGGAATTATGCGGAGAGTGCGAGATCAGCAAAAACAGCTAATTCTTCCCGGTGGTGGCTTGACCCTGGTATCCAGGGGCTTTTGTGAAAATATTGCTCATGCCATTATTCTTGCGGCGGAAGATGCTACAGCTTCTGCCGGGCAGATATACAACATCTGTGATAACACCCTGTTGTCCAACCATGAGTGGGTGACTTTGATCGGCAGCATAATGGGTTTTGAATTTGATACCGTCGATATTCCGTATCAGGTGCTGCCCAAGGGATTTCGGGCCACGCACCCCCAACTGCTCTATCGACACCACAGTGTGATGGATATCAGCAAGATAAAGGAACAGCTGGGTTATCGCGATGTATTCACTGCTGAGGAAGCAATTGAGCGCACCATAAAGTGGTACACAGACAATCCTCTCCCTGCAGGGGGAGAAGGCGAACAAAACCTTGGCGACCCCTTTGACTACAGCTACGAAGAAGCGATCATCAAGGCCTATAACGGGCATTGCGAAAGTCTGAGCGCCGAGATAGCCGGGATGCCGCATATTCCGGTTACCTGGAAGCATCCTTACTCCTAGTTGAGAGTCTCAGTTGATTTTCTCAATTGGTAGCCTCAGTTGAGAGTGAGGGGATGATGAGAGTGCCGGCAACAGATGCTTCAAAAGCAAACTTACTAAAAAATACATTGGGAGATAAAATGGGAAACTGTTACAAGGCGCAAGAGGCCAGCAAAAAATCCGTTG
>CBDUUA010000211.1:0-4576 GCA_965370135.1 uncultured Cellvibrionales bacterium | reverse complement strand
AAATACAACGGCGCCGAACTGGTGGTTGTCGACCCCCAGTACAGCGCCACCGCCATCCACGCCGACCAGTGGATACCGCTGCGCTCAGCCACCGACGCCGCGCTGGGTATGGCGACCGCCCGCCATATCTGGGACAGCGGTAAAATTGACCTGCCCTATGTGCGGGAACAGACCGATTTACCCATTCTGGTGCGCCTGGACACGGGGCGATTCCTGCGCGAAGCCGATTTACAAGAGGGTGGCCGCCGCAAGCTGCTTTATATGTGGGATCCTGCGGCCAACAAACCGGTGGAGGCACCGGGCACACAAGAGAGTGAACAAAACCTTATTCGACTGCCAGAGGGCTTTGAGCCTCCGATTGAAGGCAGTTTTACAGTGACCCTGAAGGACGGCGAACAAATTAGCGTGGCCCCGGTCGGCTCACTGCTGAAGGAAAGCCTGGAACCCTGGACCTTCGACAAGGCGGCGGAAATTACCGGCTTGTCTGTCGAGCAAATCCGCCGCTTCGCCGAGGGCTTCGCCAACGCCGAGCGCCCCATGGTGTTGTCCAGCTGGGGCGCCAACCGCTACGTACACTCCGACCTGATGAACCGCAGCAAACTGCTGTGCCTGGCCCTGAAGGGAGCCATCGGCAAGAAGGGTGCCGGTTACCAGGGTTGCGGCTGGGTGGACCTGGGTGGCTTTGGTTTAAATTTGCAAGTGGAGCACGAGGGCATACGCGGCAAGCTCGGCATGATACTGGACCTGATGAGCCCCAGCGATTTGTGGCATATGACCATGGACATCATGATGAAGCGCAAGACGCAGGAGCAGGTGACTCGCGATGGAGAGCGCAAGTACGAGAAGGACATACTTTGCGCCACCAACGTCACCTCCATCGACCTGCACCACCAGGGCATAGTGCCCGCCATGGACAGGGAACTGAAAGAGGATTACCCCCGCCCCTTCAGTGAATATTTTGACGAATCAGTGGCCAAAGGCTGGGACAGGAACCTGCCGCGCAGTGGCTCACCGAAGATCTTCTTCAGCGGTGGTTCCAACCTGATTCGCCGCACCAACTACACACAGAATTTTATCGACAACATCTGGAACAAAATGGAGTTGATCGTCGATATCAACCCCAAGTTCTCCTATACCGCCATGCAATCAGATTACATCCTGCCCGCCGCCGGGTATTACGAGAAGTCGGGCATCAAGTACACCGTATCCTATATCCCCTATGTGCATTACTGTGATGCGGCAGTGCCCCCGCTGGGTGAGGCCAAGGACGAGTACGAATTCTACTGGCTGCTCAGCAAGCGCATCGAAGAGCTCGCCATCGAGCAGGACCTGCCGGTATTTGACGGTTGCGGCAAGCTGCCCACCGACTGGAAAACCTTGAACCAGCGCTATTCCAGCCACGGCCAGTTCGGCCCCAAAGACGCGGAAAAAGTATCCGATACCATTCTGGCCGACAGCCACTCCACCGCGGGAATTACCGTGGAGCAGCTGAAAAAAACCGGTATCGCCAAATACACCTCCAGCGGTGATAATGTTGGCCCTACCGCCCTGTATAACCCGGACTGGGAAGGGGATGGTGTACTCACCACCATGACCCAGTTCACCGAACACAAAGACCATTGGCCCACCTACTCGGGACGCATCACCACCTACCTCGATCACCCCTGGTTTATCGAGGCCGGAGAGAGCATGCCAACCCACAAGGAGAGCCCCAAGGCGGGCGGCGACCTCCCCTTCCAGCTGGTCTCCTGTCACTCACGCTGGTCGATCCACTCCACCTGGCGCGATACGCCCCTGCTAATGCGCATGCAGCGAGGTGAGCCGGTGATGTACCTGAACCCCACCGAGGCGCGGCAACTCGCTATCGCCGACCACGACTATGCCGAACTGTATAACGACTACGGTGCGGTCATCATGCGCATAAAGTTCTCCACCATGGTGCGCCCGGGCGTCGCTTACTATTTTCACGCCTGGGAGCCGCACCAGTTCCCCAACCACGAGAGTTACAAGTGGTTGATTCCGGGCCTGGTTAATCCCCTGCATCTCAGCGGTGATTACTATCAGTTGGAGCATGGCGTCAATAAATATCAACCGGGCACGGCGGTACAGGATACTCGGATTGGTATTCGGGCTATTGATCAAGCCTCAGTCGACAACACCCACCCAACCACCCCGGCGGAGATTGAGTCATGAAATACGAACTAGCCAAACCCACCCGCCAGGTTGCGATGGTGCTGGATTTAAACAAGTGCCTGGGTTGTCACACCTGTTCGGTAGCCTGTAAAAAAATGTGGAACACTGACAGCGGCACCGATTACAGCTACTGGAACAACGTCGAAACCCTGCCCGGCAAGGGCTTTCCCAAGCAGTGGCATGAGATAGGTGGGCGTACCGATGACGGCGACGTCAAGCGCGGCAAGGTGCCCAATCTGGACAGCGAATATGGTCGCGCCTGGGATTTCAACCACAAGGCGGTGATTGCCACCGATGCCGCCAGCGGTCAGAAAGAATGGTTAAAGCCCAAGGGCAAGCCCGACTGGGGCCCCAACTGGGATGAGGATGAGGGCACGGGCGTGTACCCGCAGGACAACCACTACTTCTATATGCCCAGGCTCTGCAATCACTGCACCGAGCCCGCCTGCCTGGACGCCTGCCCGCGCAAGTCGATCTACAAGCGCAAGGAAGACGGCATCGTGCTGGTGGATCAGGACAAATGCCATGGGTATCGCTTCTGCGTTGAAGCCTGCCCCTACAAGAAGGTCTACTACGACTACCAGCGCCAGGTGGCGGCCAAGTGTATCTTTTGTATGCCGCGTATCGAAGAGGGCGTAGCGCCCGCCTGTGCGCGGCAGTGCCCCGGCCGCTTGCGCTTCGTTGGCTTTCGCGATGATCGCGAGGGTCCAATCTGGAAACTGGTGGAAAAGTACAAGGTGGCGATACCCCTGCACCCTGAATACGGCCTGGGAGCCAATGTTTTCTATGTGCCACCCATGAGCCCGGAAAAACTCGATAACCAGGGAAACCCCACTGGCGAACCCCGTATTCCCCTGGCCTACCTGGAAAGCCTGTTCGGCCCCGATGTAAAGCGGGCCCTGGCAGTGGTGGAAGCCGAGCGTGAAAAACGCAAACGTGGAGAAGCCAGTGAGTTGATGGACATCCTGATCGCTTACGACTGGAACGATAACTTTAAACTCGATGCAACAGCACGGGAGGTCATCTGATGGCTGACGCCATGATTTTTGACACAGTACCGCTGATTGCCGCACCGCCCGCCATGCAACCTGGTGGCTATGTGCCGGAGGCCTACAAGGATCGCCTGCAGGCAATTACCCCGTCGGTCGATATCGCCGCGGCTGAGCAGGGCAAAGGCTGGGTGATCGAGCTACGCTGGGATTGCCCCAACCCGGTTAACAGCATCGCAAATGAGACTGATTTGTTTACCGATGCGGCGGCGATACTGGTTCCCGGCACCATGGATGCCCCCTGGCTGACCATGGGTGCGCCGGATCATCCGGTAGAGGCGGCTCTGTGGCGAGCGGATAAAAGCCAACTCTTTCGCATGCGTGCAGAGGGCCTGGGCACTATGCAGCGCAACGCGCCGCCGCCGTCCTGGACTGTCGACTCCAGCTGGGAGAATGGACGCTGGCACCTGCGCTACCTCATCGGCGACTGGCCGGTGCTGAGCCAGTTCGGACGGATCGGCGTGGCCATCTGGCGCGGCGAAAGCCAGGATCGCGGCGGGCTCAAATCGGTCACTAACAGTTGGATAGCCGTGAGATGAGCGGCGACTCAGAACAAGCCCTGCTTATCATTGCCTGGTCGCGGGTGTGGAGCCCGCTGGTCGATGAGGCGCAGCGCGCCCAGGCCTGGGAGGCGTTGGAATTACCGGATGATTACGAGCGTCACAAGGCGCAGTACTGGTCTACTTTTCATGTCGGCGCACCCGAACCACAGGTATCCCTTCTACTTCATTGCGCCCTGGGCCAGGAAGGGTCCGGCGTGCGGGAAGACTGGTTGCGGGTGATCAATTATCTGGGGTTGAGCTGGGACGATGTTCATCTTCCCCCGGACCAACTGGGAGCCGCCTGCGAAACCTATGCCTGCGCGATAGATCGCTCGGAACCGGTATTGATTGAAGAGTTGCGCAATCGCTACCTGCTGCCCTGGTGCCAGGTGGCCGAAGAACGTTTAACTAACAGCGGCTCGGTGCTACTGCCGCTGGTGGAGAAATTCCAGCAGGATCTGCAAGCCATCACAGCACAAACTCACTAAAGAAGAACAACATGCATGAGCAAGTGGTAGAGACGCTGATCATTGGCGGCGGTATATCAGGACTCGCCTGCGCCCGACATTTACAAGATGCGAGTATTCCTTTTCTGCTAATTGCTGATCACCTGGGAGGACGCCTGGCGCTTTCAGAACGCGGCCATTACCTCGGCGCGGTGATAATGAACAATGATTATATCCATGTAAAAAAACACGCCAAAAAATCTTTTACCAGTCGCCCCTGGCAATCGTATATTTGGGATGGCAGTAAAGGTGTCAACTCGTTACTGCGCATGGAATTTCTAAAAAT
>CBDUUA010000210.1:0-4593 GCA_965370135.1 uncultured Cellvibrionales bacterium | reverse complement strand
TGCTGCCGAAAAGCGCCGGCCTGGAGGGCATGAAAACCGTATTGGAGCGCATCAGTGCATCCAAACGCGGCTCGTTCCTGGCGGTGCTCAAGGCTTTTGGCAAGGGCAACGACAATTACCTGTCCTTTCCCATGGAGGGCTATACCCTGGCGTTGGACTTCAAGCTCGACAAGGGTCTATTCGCCCTGCTGGATGAACTGGACAAAATCGTATTGAGCTACGACGGCCGTATCTACCTGTCGAAAGATGTGCGCATGAGTGAGCAGACATTCAAGCAGAGTTACCCCCATTGGCAGGCCTTTGGGCAAGTAAGAAAACACTACGGCGCAAACGAAGTCTTTAATTCCTTGCAGTCACAGCGATTGGGAATGTAGCCCGACATGAAAAATATACTGATTATCGGTGCTACCTCGGCCATCGCCGAAGCCACTGCTCGCTTGTTTGCCGCCCGCGGCGACCGCCTCTATCTGGTCGCTCGCAACGGCGAGCGCCTGCAATCCATGGCCACTGACCTGAAAATCCGGGGCGCCGATGCCGTCTACAGCCATAAGCTGGATGCAAACAGCTTTCGCGAGCATACCGAGGTACTGGAGCAGGCCATGGGGCGACTGGGCGGCATTGATGTCGCGCTTATCGCGTATGGCACCCTACCCGACCAGCAGGCATGCGAGCAAAGCTTTGAATTGACATTACAGGAGCTGACTACCAACGCCATCAGCGTTATTTCGCTGCTGACCCAGCTGGCCAACACCATGGAAGCCAGGGGCCACGGCACACTGGCAGTAATCGGTTCGGTAGCCGGCGATCGCGGCCGACAGTCCAACTATGTGTACGGCGCAGCCAAGGGCATGGTAGCGATCTTTATGCAGGGGCTGCGCAACCGCCTGCACAAGAGCGGTGTGCAGGTATTGCTCATCAAACCCGGCTTTGTTGATACCCCCATGACCGCCGAGTTCGACAAGGGTCCAATCTGGGCACAACCGCAGGATATTGCCCAGGGTATCGTCAAGGGCATCGATAAAAACAAAAACGAGATCTATTTGCCGTTATTCTGGCGCTATATCATGATGATTATCAAGATGATTCCAGAGAAAATCTTCGTCCGCTTGTCGCTTTGAACTGACCATGGTGCGACCAAACCTAAAACTTTTTTCTTTAACAGTTAGTCACGCCTGAAGCGCCGAACCTGGTTAACGCTCATTAAGACGGTGAGCGACACGTTCCTGTGCGGCCTGGTTACCACCACTGTCTCCAAGCAAGCAGATTAGAGTAAAACCATGCGCCCGCAAGCTGCGGGCGGTGTGTTTCAGAGTCGCCTCGAACACTTCTTCCGGTATGCTCAGAGTGCCAGCAAAACGCATATGTCCGCTTGCGGGATCAATGGTGCCCTCGGGAACATAGCGCATGACGGGAGACACCAAGGTGTTACCTAATGGCCTTATTTCTTACTATGGGTGCATTACCAATTCCGGAAATGACCCACAGATTTTGCTGAAGAGGCCCTTATGTGGAGCTATAATGCTCCTGAAGTGTAGAATATTCAGTGCCGATCAGCATTGGGAGAAGGGTCGCTGGCAATGGTAATAGACAACAATACTCCGCTCTGTGTGGACCTTGACGGTTCTCTTATCAAAAGTGATCTGCTGTTTGAATCCTTTCTTAATCTGATCAAGAAAAACCCCTTATATCTGCTGGTGGTGGTTATTTGGCTAGGAAAAGGCAAGGCCTATCTCAAGGAACAGATAGCCAACAGGGTCGATTTGGCGGTCGATCGCTTGCCCTATAACGAGGAATTGCTCAATTTCATCAAAAACGAGAGGGGCTCTCGTGAAATTGTGCTGGCCACCGCAAGTCACAGTAAATTTGCCCATGCTGTCGCATATCACCTGGGGGTTTTCGATGAGGTCGTGGCGAGCTCCGGGGATCGAAATCTGTCTCGCCAGAATAAGGCAGATACGCTCTGCGACATGTTCGGTCGCGGCCAATTCGATTATGTGGGCAATGATGACAAGGATTGGCCCGTGTGGGCTGCAGCGCGGAATGCCTATGTGGTATCGGCAGACCCACATTTTATTGATACCGCCAGGGCCCGATTGAACCCAATCCATGTTTTTGAGCTGCCTGCACCCGGTCTGAAAACCGTGCTCAAGGCCATGCGAATCCATCAATGGGCAAAAAATTTACTGCTGTTCGTGCCCTTTGTTCTGGATCAGCGGTTTCACGATAGTCAGTCATTTCTTCTTTTGTGTGCTTGTTTTCTTTGTTTTTCATGCCTGGCGTCCGCTACATATATTTTAAACGACTTACTCGACCTGGAAGCAGATAGAAATAATGCATCGAAGATGAACCGGCCCTTTGCAGCAGGCACCCTCTCCATTCAGTCGGCATTTGCTATGATGGCGCTGCTTTTTGGTCTTGTGATACTGTTCTTGCTGTTTCTGCCTGGTGTGTTCAGTGGCATTGTTCTGCTCTATTTTATCGTCACGCTGTGCTATAGCTTTGTTATAAAAACCATGCCGATCCTGGATGTTTGTTGCCTGGCCTCGCTCTATACCATTCGTGTTATCGGGGGTGGTCTGGTCATTGGTGCGGAGCCGTCTTTCTGGTTGCTGGCGTTTTCGATGTTTTTCTTTTTAAGCCTGGCGCTTGCCAAGCGGGTATCTGAATTAAAGAATATTGAGATGAGATCCGGGCAAGTCGCCCAGGGGCGCGGTTACAGCACCGTGGATATCCCCGTGCTATTGATGATGGGTGTGAGTAGCGGCTTCCTCGCGGTGCTGGTTGTTGCGTTCTATATCAATAGCGATAAAGTTATCAAAATGTACGAGCACATAGAAATTCTATGGTTGATATGTCCCATACTGCTGTACTGGATTGGCCGCGTCTGGCTCTACACTTCGCGGGGCCAGATGCATGAGGACCCCATTGTTTACGCCATCAAGGATCGGGGAAGCCGGATCGCCGCGCTTATGTGCCTGGCGGTGTTATTGATTGCGATAGTCAATTAATTATCCGTATGTGGGGACAGTGCTCATTTATCAAGAGGCTATTATGAGCTGGGTTGACTTCGGGGCCGAATGATTTATCGTCGTAAGCTGCTTGTTTCGGTTGTCCTGATTCTCTTTGGCTACCTGGCCTGGGCGTTATTGTCGGATTTTGATGCTGTGGCGGCAGCCGTTAAAACGGTGGGTTTTGGTGGAGTCGGTATCATTTGTCTGTTTTCACTGGTGAATTACGGCCTCCGGTTTCTGCGCTGGCAGTGGTATCTGAATCGACTCGGTGCATCGGTGGCGCTGGGCAAAAGCCTGACCTATTATTTGGCTGGATTCGCCCTCACTACCACCCCCGGGAAAGCGGGCGAGGCGATCCGTTCGCTTTATCTTAAAGGCCATGGTGTTTCCTACCATGCCAGCTTTGCGGCACTATTTGCCGAGCGTATTGCGGACGTGGTGGCGGTGGCCGCGATCGCGGCCGCCGGGTTGACGGTTTTTTCAGATTTACTCGGTCCCACGCTTATCCTGTTGTTATTGGCCTTGGCGCTTATTTTCTTGCTCAACAATGTGTGGATGCATGAATGGCTGGACGCCAGGGTCAGGCCACGGCTTTCCGACCGCTTCGCAACTGCTTTACGCCATGGCCTGGAATTGAAGGGCAATTCACGCCATTTGCTGGGATTCGAGGGCTTGCTACTGGGTCTGGTGATCGGTATTGCTGCCTGGGGAGCAGAAGCGTGGGCTTTTGCCTACCTGGTGGGTTTACTCGGTTACGATTTGCCTGTCTATCTCTCCGCGGCTATCTATGCCATTGCCATGCTGGCCGGAGCGGCGAGTTTTATGCCCGGCGGCGTGGGCGGCGCGGAAGCCGCAATGGCCGTGATGCTCAAGTTTCAGGGGTTTTCGGCTGCGGACGCAGTGGCGGCTACCCTGATATGCCGTATTTGTACTCTCTGGTTGGCCGTGGGCATCGGTGCCCTGGCGATGCTTGTTGCAGCACCGGAGCGAGGCCGGAGTGCTATCGGCTTGCTGGATGAACCAGGAGATTCATGAAAATCGAATATCTGCTTTCGATCCCGGGCTGGGGGTAAGAGTAATAGCTGGGTCAGCAGCAGTTCCCACCATTTCGACCTTCTACGCAAGAACTCGAACGCTGAAATACCATCGTGCATTTTTTTGCTTCAGCCTGCAGTGCCACTTTTCGTTCGCTCGTCATCAATTGCCAGGCTTCATTGTCATTGAGTTCGATTTCCAGTTGCCTATGTAGATCTCTGCGTTGTTGTTGTCGTTGCTTAGCATTCGCTTTCGGAAAATGCGCTTCGATGTAGGTCATTGGCAGCAAATGGTTCTCAAATGCCGGCACCAGTTCATCCCCTTGGGGCCGGATAAAACCAATGCAAATACTTCAAAGCCTGATCGTCCTGCTCCCGTGGAATATCCAGCAGTTGTAACATCTCATCGGTTTAATCCTTTAGGCACATTAGCCTTGGCAGGAGTTTTTGAGGAGGTTCTGAGGCTAGATCTGCCATTTACCCATAAACTCCAACAAGACATATCACCCATCTTCGATCAGAGAGTAGCCGGCACTCATATGCTGAAA
>CBDUUA010000209.1:0-4598 GCA_965370135.1 uncultured Cellvibrionales bacterium | reverse complement strand
GCTGAGTGGCGATCACCGTGCGGACAAGCGCAGTCACTCGCCCACGGGGTTTCACGCTGCTGGAATTAATGCTGGTGGTATTTGTCGTCGGCCTTATTGCGGCCCTCGCGATGCCGAATCTGGTGATCCAGGATGATAAGCAGAAGCTCCGGGTCAGTGCGCAGAACCTGCTGACCCTGATGCGACTACAGGAAGAAGAGGCCATCCTGACGGGAACCCAGCGCGGCTTGAGGCTCTCGCGCCACAATAATGGCGGCAGTGTTGCTATTGGCTATCAGTGGATGGTGTGGTCGGCAGACAATTCGCTGTGGTTGGAGGCGCCGGATCAGATGCGGCAACTACAGGGCGCGTTAAAAGGCGTGTTCGATCTCGTGTTGCTGATAGAGGGCCAGCCGGTGGTGGTGGCAGAGGCTGCGGGCAATGCGGATAGCGGCGAACCGGGGAGCGAGGGTAGTGGTGGGGCAAAGACACTGCCCGCACCGCAAATTGTGATCTATTCGAGTGGCGATATTACTGACTTTGAGTTGAATTTATTGAGTGTTGATGCCGGGGCATCGATAACCTTGGTCGGAGGCTATGAGGGCTTCTCCCTGCGTGATGATGACGAAGATGCAGCGGCAGACTGAGTCGGTGCGGCGGCCCTTGATGTGCGGCGCCGCCGGGCATTGTGCTCGCGACGGTGTGGTCGGTAGTGCCGGCGCCAGGGCTTTTACCCTGCTGGAAGTGCTGGTCGCACTGGCGATCATTGGTTTGGTATTGCCACCGCTGCTGATCAATGCCGCCGAGCGCATCCATGGCCTGAAAATCATGGAAGAAAAAATCGTGGCGAATTTGGTGGCCCAGAATCGCCTGGCCATTTATCGCTTGAATACTCGCCTGAGTGATAGCCGGCCACCCCGGAGAGAAGACGGTACCGAAATCATGGCGGGTCGGGATTGGTACTGGGAGGCCGAGACCGAGCAAACCGAGTTGGAAGGTTACTATCGTATCGAAATACGGGTGGCCACTGACAAAAACCTGGCCCAGCCGAAAGCCCGGGTTTCAGCGTATCTGGGGGTTGACTAGGTGAGCCCCCCGCTACGCGCACAGCGCGGCTTTACCCTGATTGAGTTGTTACTGGCGCTGGCGATGACGGCACTGATTGGCGCCAGTTCCTATGCGGCGCTGGAGGGGGTTGGGCGCTCGCGCCAGGCCTTCGAGGAAAAGGCGGCGGAATTGGCACAGTTGCAACGGTTTTTAACCGTGATCGGCAGCGATATTCGCCAGGCGTCAGGAGTTCAGAATCGGGCGGCTAACGGTGAACTCGAGAGTGCGTTGGCAGTGAACGACGGCGCGGAGACGCTGTTATTGCTCAACCGCCGTGGTTGGCACAATCCCCTGGCCCTTCCTCGCAGCGAGATGCAACGGGTATATTATCGCTTTGATGGAGAGCAGGTTTTTCGCGGCTACTGGGAGGCTTTTGACCGGGCTGACGATGGCGCATTTCGCGAGCGTCCACTACTCGCCGATGTGGTGCACATTGGGGTGAGGGCGCTACCGGCGCAGCAGACAACGGATATCGAGCGGCAGTGGCTGCCCCAGTGGCCGGCGGGAGAGACGTCAGCGGCGCTGCCCGCGGCACTGGAAATTACCATCGAACTAAAAACTCTGGGTGAACTAAAACGTGTCTATGAATTGCTGCCTCGCAACTAAATCCCCTGGGGGGCGGCGTGAGTCCGGTGCGGCACTGATTATCGCTATCTTCGTGCTGGCCCTGGCGATGGTGATGATTACCTCATTGAGTACCCGGTTTGTGGTCGCAGCCCGCCGTACGGACAATCAGTTATTGGCCGACCAGGCCTGGTATTACCTGACCGGCGCTGAGCAATTGGCCACCGAGTTACTGCTGATACAGCTGCGAGACAGGGGCGCGGAGCAGGCGGATAGCCTGTATCGCCCCGATTTGTTCGGCCAGTACGAAACGGATGACGGCTGGCTTGCGTTCACCGTGCTTGACTTGCAGGGGCGTTTCAATATCAATAGCCTGCTTTCTGCAACCGGTTCCACAGCTGCCGAGCCGGGGACGGCAACCATAGCGCCGCTGCCGCGAAACCTGGCACAGCGGCGCTTTATCCGCCTGCTGTTGGGGCTGGAGGAACTACAGTTGGCGGAACCAGAGGCGATTGCCATCACTGAAGCCCTGTTGGATTGGCTGGACAGCGATGCAATGGAAACCGGTTTCGGTGGTGCTGAGCAGTCATACTATGCCCGGCAACCGCTACCCTATCGTCCTGCGGATGCGCCGATGCGGGACATTTCGGAGATGCTGCTGGTGAAAGGCGTCACGCCGGCGCTATACCAGGCGTTGCGTGAGTACATCACGGTGTGGCCGCCGGAGGCTTCGCCTATCAATGTGGCCAGTGCCGACCGATTGGTGATTCAGGCGCTGTATGACGATAAGGGAAATAGTGGCCCCATGGCAGCGGAGAAAGCCGACGCCATCGTACAGGCGATACGGAAGGAGGAGTTGACCACAATGAGTGACTTCCTGAGCAGACCGGAGTGGGGTGCGGTAGCTTTGAAACAACAGGATCTGGTGGCAAGCAGCGAGTTGTTTGTCATCCAGTCGCAGACCCAGGTCGGCCGCATTCGGCAGGCCATGGATAGCGTGATACGAATCAAAAACGATAAGGCTGAAGTGCTGGCCAGAAGCTTGCGAATGTTATGAATAAATTTTTCCGACCCCCAGACACTGAGATATCTGAGCGTTTGTTGGTTAAGCCGCTGCCGGAGGCGGGGCTTTATCAGTGGCTCAAGATTGAAAATAATGTCCCCGGCAGTGCCGCCAGCGGTAGCTTGCAACAACTGGCGGAACGGGTCCGGCCATCGCCCGATGTTGAATTGATCCTGTTGCTACCGGCGGGGGAGGTGTCTCTGCGCAGTCTCCCCGTGAGCGATGCGGAGCGCAAGCTGTATCGACAGATGCTGCCCTACGCGCTGGAAGAAAGCCTGGTAGAAAACACCGAAGACCTGCACTTTGCCTATCTGCCGCTGACAGATGCCCGTATGGGGGTGGTGCTGGTGCGCAGAGTTGTACTGCAGGCGCTGCTGGATGATTTTTCGGCGCACGGGCTTGGTGTCGACGTGATCACTCCCGAAACGCTGTTGTTGCCCTGGTCCACAGAGCAGCAGACCTGGATCTTGCAGGGTGATCAGCTGGTGGCCCGCACTGGCCCCTGTGCCGGTTTTATCACCTCCCTCGATTCACTGGCGATGGTTGCCGGCCTGCCGGACGCGGACGGTACTGCGCCCGGCGACAAACTGTTGCTGATGGTCGAACAGGGCGCCGACGGTGATCGGGCGGCGCAGGCGATCGCCTCGGTGAATCCCGAGCTCGATTGTGAGCAACAATCGCTTGAGAATTTGTTGGTCTGGCAGGCAGAACTACTGCCCGATGCCCCGATGACCTTACTGCAGGGCGACTTCAGGCCACCGTTGCGTTGGCGTCAGTACTGGCGCGCCTGGCGGCCGGTCGCCTATGCTTGCCTGGCCGCCCTGGTGATGAATTATGTGGTGCTGGTCTATCACTACAATAGCGCCAGGCAAGCAGCCGAGGCACTGGAGGCTGAAAAAGTCACCCTGGCAAGAGAGGCCATCCCGGTTGGCAAGATACGCAGCCCTGAGCGCCAAATGCGGGCGGCGATGGCGCAACTCAGCAATTCCGGTCCGACTCGATTCGGTGCGATGTTGGCCAGGGTGGGGCCGGCACTGGGAGGGGAATCCGGCTATACGGTGCGCACAATCAATTATGACAGCGATGGCGGCAGCTTGAAGCTTGAGGTTCGAGCCCGGAATTTTCAGCATATCGAGAAGCTTCGAAATACATTGAAGAGTAGTGGGCTACAGGCTGAGTTGCTCAGTAGTAGCGCCCAGAGCCAGGGCGTGATGGCCCGACTCGAGTTAACGGAGGTCGGGCGATGAAACAATGGTTCCAAAGGCTGAGTCGGCGTGAGCAGTTTATCGTACTGACCATGGTGGCTGTGGTCGCTGGCCTGATACTTTATAGCCTCGCTTGGGCGCCATTGAAGAATGGCATCGAGCGCTATGAAACGGCCAACGGTCGCGCACAAGAAACAGTGGATTGGATGCGGCAGGCCGCTGCCGATATCAACCGGACGCGATCAACAGCGACCGGGGTATCCGCGCCCGAAAGCATTTCGGCCCTGGTCGATACCACCTTGCCCGAGTACCAGCTGTTGATGCAAAGCTATCAGCCCAGCGGTGTTGACTCGGCGCAATTGTGGCTCGACGATGCGGCCCTGCCCCAAGTGGTCGCCTGGCTGGCTGCCATGGAACGGGATTTTGGTATGCGCCTGGTTACGGTTCGGATCGTATCCTCCGGCAAGCAGGGCTTTGTTAAAACCCGTGTGAAAATCGCTAAACCCTGATATCAGGCGGTTCTCGGTCGCCCCAGTTAACAAACTTTCATGGCTCTTGTCTGGTTGCCGATCGAGGCTGCGTGTTACCATCCGCCCGCTTGAAAAGAGAGTCCTTATCTGGAGTTGGTAATGAGTGATTTTATAAAGTGGGAATGTGTCATTTGCGGTTTTATCTACGAT
>CBDUUA010000208.1:0-4599 GCA_965370135.1 uncultured Cellvibrionales bacterium | reverse complement strand
GCCGCAGGCAATTTGGCAATCAGGCTCGTGGGTGCATCGCAGTCGCGATCATAAGCCAGCTCGAAACGGGCGTTGTCACCCATCTTGCCGGTACCGATAATATCCCACTGCAGTGCGCTAATGCCGGCGCCCGCCAGTAGCCCGCGAGCCTCGAATATCGCCTCGAGCCACTCGGCGCTGATATTGGCGGGATCTGAAATAATAGGATTCATGCTGGCAATACTCCTGAAATTGACTGCTGTATTCAACTGCGCCTCTGTGCAACCGGTAAAGCTCACACTTCCGCCAGGTTGCCCTTGCTCTCCAACCATTTCTTGCGATCCGGCGAGCGCTTTTTCGCCAGCAGCATATCCATGGTTTCCCGGGTGCCGTCCTCTGCCTCGATGGATAGCTGCATCAAGCGGCGGGTATCCGGATTCATCACCGTGTCCCGCAGCTGCAGGGGATTCATTTCACCCAGGCCCTTGAAGCGGGTCACCTGGATTTTGCCCTTTTTCTTTTCCGCCGCGATGCGATCCAATATCCCCTCTTTTTCGGCATCGTCGAGGGCGTAGAAGACTTCCTTGCCAACATCGATGCGATACAGGGGGGGCATGGAGATATAGACATGACCCAGTTCTACCAGTTTGGGAAAGTGGCGTACAAACAGTGCGCACAGCAAGGTGGCGATATGCAGACCGTCGGAATCGGCATCGGCGAGAATACAGACTTTGTTATAGCGCAAACCGCTCAGGTCGGGGTCGGCGGGCTCGATACCGAGGGCCACCGAAATATCGTGAATTTCCTGGGACGCCAGCACTTCCGAGGAGTCGACCTCCCAACTATTGAGAATCTTGCCACGAAGGGGCAGGATGGCCTGGAACTCTCGGCTGCGCGCCTGCTTGGCAGAACCACCGGCGGAATCGCCTTCCACCAGGAATAACTCGGTGCGCTCCATGTCGGCGCCGGAGCAATCCGACAGCTTGCCCGGCAATGCCGGGCCGGTGGTGACTTTTTTACGTGCAACTTTTTTACTTTTCCTCAGGCGGACCTGGGCGTTGGCTATGATCAACTCCGACAGTTGACCGGCCTCTTCGGTGTGCTGGTTCAGCCAGAGACTGAAGGCGTCCTTGGCCACGCCGGAGATAAAGGCCGCACTCTCCCGGGAGGTCAATCGCTCCTTGGTTTGCCCGGAAAACTGTGGGTCTGCCATCTTGACCGACAAAATATAGGCGCACTTGTCCCAAATATCGTCGGGGGCCAGCTTGATGCCCCGGGGGATCAGCTTGCGAAATTCGCAGTACTCCCGCACCGCTTCCAGCAAACCGGTGCGCAAGCCGTTGACATGGGTTCCGCCCTGGGTGGTAAGGATCAGGTTGACATAGGACTCGGCGGTCACTTCACCGCCCTCGGTCAGCCATTGTACCGCCCAGTCCACGGCCTCATTGCCGCCGGCAAACGAACCGACGAAGGGCTGCGCCGGCAGCACCTCATAGCCGTCGGTCTTTTCCTTGAGGTAATCGGTAATGCCATCCTCGAAATACCATTCCTCCTGTTCGCCGCCGGCGCTGTCTTCAAACACAACCCTGAGACCCGGGCACAGTACCGCCTTGGCCCGCAGGATATGTTTTAACCGGGATACCGAGAACCGGGCTGAATCGAAGTATTTGGGGTCGGGCAGAAAATGCACGGTGGTGCCGGTTTCCCGTTTCTTACAGCTACCGACAGTCTCCAGGGGGCCGGCGGTATCGCCATTCTCAAAGCCCATGCGATAAACTGTGCCGTCGCGTTTGATGGTAACTTCCAGCGTCTTCGACAGCGCATTGACCACCGAAACCCCCACCCCGTGCAAACCGCCAGAGAACTGGTAGGTGTCATTGGAAAACTTGCCCCCCGCATGGAGCGTGGTGAGAATGACCTCAACCCCGGGCTTGCCGATCTCGGGGTGGAGATCCACCGGCATACCCCGGCCATCATCGCTGACACTGACCGAGTGGTCCGGGTGCAGGATCAGCTTGATTTCACGGCAGTGCCCGGCGAGTGCCTCATCGACGCTATTGTCGATAACTTCCTGGGCCAGGTGATTGGGTCGGGTGGTCTCGGTATACATACCGGGCCTTTTGCGCACCGGGTCGAGGCCGGTTAGTACTTCAATATCTTCAGCCGTGTACTGACTCATAAGTTCTGTTTACCTTTTAACCTTTTAACCTTTTAACCTTTTAACCTAAGCTGGAAAAGGGCTGGAAAAGAGCTGGAGAAGAGTAGCGCCCTGGGTGTCATGGATAGGGCTATACCAGCGCCGCCAGCCCCGGCGTTGATTTAAGTGAGCGCATTTTGGCAACTGACAGGCTTTAGTCAAGGCATTGCGAGAAGAATTTGGTGCGGTCAGTGATAGTGAAGGTGGGTTAAAGGGGATAGGAAGCGTGTAGAGCGGACGCCAGCGAGACGTCAATACCCTTCGCATTGGTAATCGGCATCGTACAGTTCAGCGGCTATTCGATCGACCCGGGTGCTCAAGCTGCCGTCCTCAGCCAGCCACAAGCGGCGATAACCCGGCTGCCGGTGATCGACTTTGAAGTTATCGCTCCCCGGGGCAAACTGTACGCAGGTCGATGGCGAGCCCAACAGCCGCAGCTGCCCGCGCTGTTCATCGTACTCCTGGTGAATGTGGCCCCACAGCAGGCCCTTGACCCGAGGGGCTTTGTCCAGCAACTGCAATAATTGATCACCGTTGGCAATGCGCTGCTGGTCGAGCCAGCGACAGTCAATCGGCAGCGGGTGATGGTGCACACACACCAGCACATACTGGTAATCCGGATTCTCAATAAACTGTACCAGGCGCTGTAATTCGGTGTCTGCCAACTGCCCACCCACGGCGCCGGGAATCTGGGAGTTGAGCATCACGATACCCCAGGGCCCGGCCGCGATAGTCGCCACCATGCGCTCGGCGGCCACCGCTTGCATATTGGCGACATTGTCGTGGTTGCCAGGCAACCACGCCTGGGGAATAGTGCAGGCCAACAACTGCCGATCGAGGGCGCGGTAGGCGGCCTCACTGCCATCATCCGACAAATCTCCGGTCAACAGCATCAAGTCCGCCGCTGCGCCGACCCTGGTAGCCGCCAGCACATGGGCGAGACTCTGCCGCGTATCCACACCCGCCAGCCGATTGTCGGCATCGGCACCGATATGGGTATCGGTAATCTGCAAGATGGTCAGTGGACCACCACTATAGTCGAGCTGTAAATGCAAGGTTTGTCCCGTTATCTACTCTTGTCTCGTTATCCTTCAGGGTCAATGCTAACAACCGCGATGCCAAAGGATGCCTGTTTTTCCAAAGGATGCTTATTTTTCCAAAGTTCAGTTGAGCACTGCGCTAACATCAGAAACTGCCCGACCAGTGGCCAGGCACAAGCTCAAATATTCACCCAAAAACCGGTTGAGCTGGTACTTTTCGTCCCGCTGGTACATCCTGGCATTGGGATAATCATAGCGCGGCTTGAACTGTCGGTGGCCATGGCAGGCAACCACCTCGGCCATACGAGCATCGTGGTATACCCGAACCTGGAACTGTGGTGCGGCTGCCGCAGACGCGCCGCCGCCAACTTGCTCTATATCGATGAGCGTGGTGTAGGGGCCACGCTCCAGAACCCGCACATTGACCTCGCAACTGCCGAGGGAATCTATCGCGAAGCGAACCGCTGGCTCACTTTGCAACTGCGGCAATAAGCGGATAATGGCAGCATAATTGGCCGCACAGAGTGCCTGCAGGCCCGCCAGGTCTACCTTATGCCGTGTTCTTTTATGCCGCGCTATTGTTTGCCGCTGAATCGCCAAAACCACTACTCATGTATCCGATAAAGAGGGGGTCTTTATCCGGGGGGATGTTACAGTAGCAGAATCCCTTGCTCTGCCGCAAACGCGCAAGCCATGGAATTTTCATCATCTTCCGGTGGAATCTTTGCTACTATGCTGCGCTTCAGCAGTTGGGTCAGGGCTTTTCTGTCAAGGGGTTACTATGTACCGCACAGCTCTCAGTATATTCTTCAGCGTCATTGTCGGCGCCTCGAGCACTTTCGCCACTGCTGACAATCTGCGCGATGTCTATGAGCTGGCGTTGCGCAATGATCCGACTATCCGCGCCGCCGAGGCGAGCTACAAGGCGGGGCTGGAAGCGGAGAAACTCGGGCGCTCGGCATTGCTGCCGCAGGTCAACGCCAGCGCAGAGTATGGCGTGTCCAACTCCTCATCCCAATCCGATAACCCTATCGGCGGTCGCCTCATTCCAAGCAATGCAGATACAGACTCTACTAGCAACATATGGGGGGTGAGCCTGGATCAACGTGTCTTCGATCTGCCCACCTGGTTCGACTTTACCCGCGGCAAGGAATTGACTCGCCAGGCGGAAGCCCAGTTTGCCGCCGACCAACAGGCCCTGATCGTTCGCGTTGCCGAAGACTATTTCGGCGTGCTGCGGGCCCTCGACAACCTCGATGCCTCCCGCGCCCAGGAGCGGGCCAACCAGAGGCAATTGGAACAAACCCAACAGCGCTTCGATGTCGGCCTGATCGCCATCACCGATGTCCATGAAGCCCGCGCCGCCTACGACTTGTCGAGGGC
>CBDUUA010000207.1:0-4605 GCA_965370135.1 uncultured Cellvibrionales bacterium | reverse complement strand
CCCGGTAAATCAGCGCTTTGGTCGGAGCGCATTTATGAGTCATAATTAGCGTCCTTGCAATTCAAGTGGTATAGCGAATGTCCAAAACATCGAAGTTTACAACCCTGATCCTGTGCCTGTGCCTGCTACTGGTACCCGCCGTCGCGGCCATGGCAAAGGTTCACCAGTTGCAACCGAGCAAGGAGCAGCGTGAGGTCACGCCAATTATCGTCAGTGACCTGAGCAACCGGCACTATACCAAGCTTCCCCTCGACAACAAGATGAGCGCCATGCTGTTTGACGCTTATCTCGACAACCTGGATCCCAGCCGGGCGTTCCTGCTGCAAAAAGATATTGACGAACTCACACCCTTGCGAAAAAAGCTGGACGACCAACTCAAGAAAGGTAATGTCTCTGCTGGCTACGACATTTACAATGTTTATCACACGCGAGTGGTCAATCGGCTCAATAAGGTGATCGGCATACTCGAGAGCGACTTTGACTCCTTTGACTTCACCCTCGATGAATCCCTCTATATCGGCGACGACAAAAGGCCCTGGCCGAGCAGCGAAAAACAAGCGGACGAGCTGTGGAGAAAACGGGTCAAGCACAGCATACTCAACCTCAAGCTCACTGAAAAAACCAACGAAGAAATCCAGCAGCTACTACTAAAGCGCTTTAATAATCGCCTGCACCAGGCCGAGCAAATCCAGGCTGAAGACGTGTTCGAAATCTACGTCAACACCTATGCCGCGCTCTACGATCCCCATACCAATTATTTTTCTCCCCGCAGCCTTGAAAATTTTAATATTCGCATGAGCCTTTCGCTGGAAGGCATTGGCGCCGTTCTCAGCCAGGAAGATGAATACACCAAAGTGGTTCGCCTGATAAAAGGTGGCCCGGCTGAAAAGCAACGCAATCTCAAACGCAATGATAAAATCGTTGCTGTCGGCCAGGACAAGAGCGGGGACCTGGTCAATGTCATTGGCTGGCGACTGGACGAAGTGGTCGATTTGATCCGCGGCTCCAAGGACAGCTGGGTGCGTTTGGAAATAATGCCCGACAAATCCGATGACCCGAAAAACACCCGGGTACTGACTATTCAGCGTGGCAAAGTCGAGCTGAAGGAAGAAACGGCGAGTCAGGAGATCATCGAAGTTTACCAAAATGATGCGGTGCACAAGATCGGCATTATTGAAATTCCAGCCTTTTACCTCGACTTTCAGGCCTTCAGGGAAGGCGACCCCAATTACCGCAGCACCACCCGGGACGTGTCGCGCTTGCTGGAAGAACTGGCGGCAGAGCAGGTCGAAGGTGTGGTTATCGATTTGCGCGACAATGGCGGCGGCTCGCTGCTCGAGGTCAATCAGTTGATCGGGCTATTCATTGAGAATGGCCCCACCGTGCAGATTCGACACGCCAATATGCGCGTCGAGCGCCAAGGCAAGGTCAAGAAAACCAGTTACTATAAACAGCCCATGGTGGTGCTGACGAATCGCCTCAGTGCGTCTGCATCGGAGATTTTCGCAGGCGCCATCCAGGATTATCAACGCGGCCTGGTGGTCGGTGGCCGCTCCTTTGGCAAGGGCACCGTGCAAGCCCTGGCGCCCCTGCCCCATGGACAGCTCAAAATCACCCAGTCGAAATACTACCGCATCTCCGGCGAATCAACCCAACATCGGGGGGTGCTACCCGATATTGAGTTCCCGGCTATCTACGATCCGGACGATGTGGGCGAGAGCACACTCGACGGTGCACTGGGCTGGGATACTATCGCGCCAATGAAGCACCGCTACTACGGCAACCTCAATGTCATCATGGAAGAAATGCGCACCCGCCATTTGCAACGCAGTAGTGTCGATCCCGATTTTATTTATTTGAAAGATCAGCTCGCTCTGCGCCAACAAGCTCGCGCACTTGACTCGATCAGCCTGAATGAAGAGCAACGCCTGGAGGAAAGTCACAAGAACCGTGCGCGCGCTCTCGCTATTGAAAATCGCCGGCGGGTCGCCAAAGATCTGGATGTGCTCGAGTCTCTCGACGAACTTGAAGACGACGAACTTGAAGACGACGAACTTGAAGACGACGAGACGGCAGACAGTGAGGAGCAAAACGACGGCAGCGAAAGCAGCGATCCGGAAGACGACCTCTATGTTACCGAGGCGGCCAATATCCTGCTGGATATGAAGACGCTGAACGCGGCTGTTGCGGTGCGCTAGGATGCAGGCTTACACGTTTTCCGCCGCCAGAGCGGTTTCCGGCTTGACCGCGTAAAACAAACAGTCTGACAGTGCGATATCGGGGTTCAAGGTAATCATAAACAGCTTGAGGCGCGTGGCCGGATAGAGTCGGCCACGGTCACAGCGCAAATAGTCATCTCGCAGGTTTTCACCCCGGCTATTCACCACACTGATTCGCAACCAGGCGCCGGTGGTAATCCAGCCCAATTGGGTGTCGGCATTGACCTCGCCAAAATTAAAATTTTCAATATCGGCGCGCAGACAGATATCGACATCGTCCAGGGAGTGCTCGGCATAGGCAATCACCAGGCCTGGGTCGAGTTCAAGTCGCACCGGATTGTGCAGCACGTCAATCGGCCAGGCACAATGCTCGGCAGAAAACAGTTTTTTTGCGGTGATATAACGCATCAGGCCATCATAGGCGATAAGGTGAGACTCTGGATCCTGCGCGCCGCCGCACTCAATGGTAACCGTCGGCACGTCGCGTTCGCTCAATTCCATCAACGCGCCCAAACGTAAATCGGTAATCACCAGCCGCTCGGCGAACAATGATACCAGGGCATCGTGCTTGCGGTCATAGTAGACCGCCACACCGAAGGATGGCCCCATACCGGAGGTGTTGTGGATATCGATCAAGGCCTCAGGCTGTACCCGGTGTATCAACGCCAACAGGCTCCGAGCCAGTCTACCGGGAGCATCGGCGAAGGGCTCGCGAAAGCAGCGATTGAGATCCCGGTATTGTGGTAACTGACGTAAACCGAAGGGCGGGCTGGCCAGGGCGGCCTCGATATTCATGACCACGCAGTAAATATCGACTGCCGGGATGTTTCGATCCGAGGACAGCCAGCGATGTAGCGCGGTGGCGCCTGAAGGTTCGTTGCCGTGCAATAAAGTGACCAGAAAGCGACTGCGGCTGGCATCGCGCCCGGGAATCACCAGGCAGACCGGGCCCGCCAGAATTTTCAGAAACTCCAATACTGTGGCGCCGAGTTGTTCGGGGGCAGGCTTATGCCAAATCCGCAGCGTCGACATTAGCTGGTGGCCCATTATTCCACAGACCATTGCGCCACCGGGATATCGGCCTGCCCCAGTTCGATATAGCGCTGCAGCATAGCGCGACTGGCGGCCATGGGCGTCATACCCTCACTCGCCAGGCGCTCGAGATAGTCCAGTTGCCAGCTCGCACCGGTGCGCGCAGCGGCCAGCCTGGCGGCGATGATATCCAGATAGTAATCCGCTTCACCATCCGCTATACCGATGCGCTGGAGTCCCGATCTTGCTACCGGCAACAATTGTTCTACCAGTGTGGATAGCATCACTTCTCGCAATTGATGGCGATTGCGATCGGGCCAAACCAGTTTGGCTGCCAGCCCGAACTGAGCCGCACGATAGAAATTGTACCTGGCGTAGCCGAAGGGCATGGCCGGTAATAGCGCTTCCAGGTGATCGTACAACCCTTCCGCCAGACCCACGTAAAACGCGGCGTTGGCAAACATATCGACCCGGGTCGGTCCCGCCGGTAGTGCGCGCAATTCTATGCGCAGATGGCCGCCGTCTACGGGATCATAAACCGGACGCAACCAGGGCCAGACTGAATTCTGGTGCATGCGCAATTCATCCAGCGTCGGGGTTTCCCCTCGTTTTAACTGTGCCTGGTAATCGGTGTCGGTGTAAACGGGCAGCAGTGGCGGATGAATGGCTGCGGTCTGGGCAAACAGTTCATAGGCTGACTCCCTGATCCAGCCTTGCCCCAGGCTGACCCGCGCAGGCTGGCGCCAGGGCTTGCCACTCACTCGACTGTCGATGGAGTGTTTGAACAGCGGCACCCGGGTTTCGTGCCAGAGCCGGTGCCCAAACAGGGTCGGAGAATTTGCCGCCAAACCCATAATGACTGGTGTCGACAGCAAGAAGGCATTGAATACGTGAGCGAAACGTTTGTTTTTAACCCGGTAGTGGAACTGGAACGAGGTATTAGCGCCCTCCATGGTGACATCGTCCCGCTCCATCACTAGCGGCGGTTGACCGTCAATGTGGATTTTGAACCGGCCACTGCCGAGGCGTTTCAAGCCTCGGGCAAGAGCGTGATAGCGTGGCAAGTCAGTCATACAGTGCGGGCCAAAATTCTCCGGCCTCAAGGTCGGCAGAATGCCCACGGGTACGATTTGTCCCTGGTAATTGGCGGCACTCGCGGCCAGCGATGTGAGCGCACGATCCAGCTGGTGATGCAATTCACTAAAGGGGCGCGCCGTGTTATAGACGGGCAATAAATTGTATTCCAGATTGAAGCGGTTGAGTTCCAGGGTCAGCAGCGGATCCCGATGACTCGCCACGATCTTCTGGTTGATTGGCAGTACATCACCGTCCGCATCGACGATATAAAGCTCCA
>CBDUUA010000206.1:0-4611 GCA_965370135.1 uncultured Cellvibrionales bacterium | reverse complement strand
GTGTCTATGCCCTGGGAGACTGCGCCGAGGTAGCGGGTCATGCGCTGGTTTTTGTCGCGCCGCTGATGGCGGCGGCCCGCGCTCTTGGCAAGACCCTGGCGGGGGAGGCCACTTTGGTCAAGTATCCAGCGATGCCCGTGACCATTAAAACCCCGGTGTGCCCGGTGGTGGTCAGCCCGCCGCCGATGGGCGCTGAAGGCAGCTGGCAGATACAGCAACAAGACAATAATGTGGTGGCGGAATATCGCAACGCTGCCGGAGCGCTGCTGGGCTTTGCCCTCACCGGTGAGGGTAGCAAGGAGAAGATGCGCTTGCAGAAAGAGTTGCCTCCGGTACTGGGTTGATGGTCGCGTCGGCACATTCCTTGCCCACACTTTCACCCACAATAACGATAAGGGTTCCCGCTCGATGATCAGGCTAAAACTTCACTGGCAGATCATGATTGCCATTGTTATCGGTACCTTGATGGGCATCTGGAGCGGCGAGGATACCGAGCTGTTCGGTATCCGCTTTTATGATGCCTACGCTTTTATCGGGGAGTTGTTTCTCAACGCCCTCAAGATGATTATCGTACCCCTGATATCGGCGTCCATTATTACCGGCGCCAGCAATCTTGGCGGCGCCAACCTGGGTCGCATGGGCGGCAAAACCCTGGCGTTTTACCTGGCTACCAGTGCCTCGGCCATTTTGCTGGGTCTGACCATGGTCAACACCTTTACCCCGGGGCTGGTCGATGGTGTGCCGCTGATGAACACCATGGAGTTGGATGTGTCCGAGGACTCGGCGGCCATTGCCGAGCGCATAGAGGGGCGCAGTGGTGGCGATATTGTCGATGTCTTTATTCGCATGATTCCCCCCAATGTGGTGGCCGCAGCCGCTGAAGGCCAGATGCTGGGACTGATTTTCTTCAGCCTGCTGTTTGGCGCCATGATCCAGCGCATCGACGAACCCTTCCGCTCCACCCTGGCCAACTTCTGGCAGGGGGTTTTCCTGGTGATGATGGACATGACCATGCTGGTCATGCGCTTCGCCCCATTGGGTGTGTTCGGCCTGGTGGCCAAGACTATGGCGGTGACCGGTTTCGACTTGATACTGCCCCTGGGCTGGTTTTTTATCACCGTACTGTTGGCGCTGGCAGCGCAGGGCCTGGTGGTGTTGCCAATGGTATTACTGCTGGTCTGCAGGGTTAACCCGGTGCGCCATTTCCAGGTGATGAGCCCTGCTTTGTTGACCGCATTTTCCACCGCGTCGAGTTCCGCCACCTTGCCACTGACTATCGAGTGTGTCGAAAAAGGCGCCGGTGTGTCCCAGCGCACCAGCAGCTTTGTATTGCCGCTTGGCGCCACGGTCAATATGGACGGCACCGCCCTCTACGAGTGTGTGGCGGCTATTTTCCTGGCCCAGGCCTACGGTGTGGATTTGAGTTTTGGCCAACAATTCCTGGTGGTGATGATCGCCTTGCTAACCTCGATTGGTGTCGCCGGCATACCGGCCGCCAGCCTGGTGGCGATCTCAATTATCCTGGCCGCTGTGGGTGTGCCGATGGAGGGAATCGGCTTGCTGATGGTCACTGACCGAATCCTGGATATGTTGCGCACTTCTGTGAACGTGTTTAGTGATTCCTGCTGTGCCGTGGTGATTGCGCGCAGCGAGGGGGAGACCAATTTATACCCGCCTGCAGACGTGCCCACCGCCCGTGTGTAAGACTCCACCGCCCGTGTATAAGACTGTATGGCTGGCGCTGGCGGTGTGGATGTTGTCGCCGCTTGGGATGGCACAGAGTCCGGAACAGGATGTGCAGCAAATTCTGCATAGCCTGGGGGTACAGCGTTTTTTTGAACCGACAGGACGATTGGTGGAGCGAGGGCTGCAGCGCGCCGGCGGTGAGCAGCTCAACTCTGCCGGTGGCGAACAGTTAATCCGCGAGCAGTTGTCCGGGGCCCGCTTGCAGGGGGCGGTAGAGAGCCTGCTGTTACAGCAATACGATGGCGCTTTGTATCGCCGGGCCATCGACACCCTGGCGCGAGAGGATCTGGTACCGGTGATACAGTCTTGCCATGGCCAGGCCCTACAGGATTACGGCCCCCAATTACAGGCCTACCAGCAACAGTTGGCGCTCCATCCCCCGCGAGTGGATAGAGTGCGGCTGGCCATGCAGTTGGATCGTGCTGCGCGCACCTCGGCGCTGGCGAACCAGCTTCACAACGGTATCGAGCAACTCATCTATGAGCAGGCCGCCGAGCCCGGCGCCAGTGTACCCTGGGGGGAGGTGGAGGCGGAGCGATTGCAAGTATTGCAGGAGGCGGTACAGACCTGGTATTTATACTGTGGCCGTTATTTTCGCGACGATCTGCTGCAGGCGCTGGTGGACAGTTATCGAGATGCCTCGATCCAGCAGTTACTGGATCAATACCAGGTTGCGGTGGCGACTGTCCTCGAGCAGGCGGCGGATACTATCGACAGCCATGAACCCGATTGACTCGATCGGTCCCAGGCCGGGGCCTCTTGAGGTTTTGGCGCACAGCCTTGGAAGCGGGGTGATTGCGGCAGGTTTATTGGCCGAATAAATTCAGCCCTACGGGTACTGCTCAGCTCTAAACCCGACAGACTCCCAGGGGTTTATATGCCGACATAGATATCGCCCTGGGGAATCCAGCGTTTGATCAATGGTTCAACCCGTTGCGGGTAGTGATCGATGAGTAGCTGCGCCTGCTGGCGTACTTCGTCGATCAGGTGTTTGTCCCGCAGCAGGTCGGCGATGCGAAATTCCATCATGCCGGTTTGACGGGTGCCCAGTACTTCCCCCGGGCCACGCAATTCCAGATCGCGCTCGGCGATAGCAAAGCCGTCGTTGCTCTGTCGCATGGCTTCCAAACGTGATTTGCCGGTGGCGGATAGCGGCGCCTGGTATAACAATACACAGTGGCTGTGTTGGTGGCCGCGACCGACGCGGCCCCTGAGCTGGTGTAATTGCGCCAGACCCAGTCGCTCGGGATTCTCAATAATCATCAGGCTGGCTCGGGGCACATCGACACCGACCTCGATCACCGTGGTCGCCACCAGTAAATCCACCTCGCCGGCCTTGAAGGCGTTCATCACTGCCGCTTTTTCCAGCGGCTTGAGTCGGCCGTGCACCAGTGCCACGGATAGCCCGGGCAAGGCGGCTTTGAGGGCCTCTGCGGTACGCTCCGCAGCCTGGGCCTGCACGGTTTCGGATTCATCGATGGTGGTGCATACCCAATAGGCCTGGCTGCCG
Source organism: uncultured Cellvibrionales bacterium (assembly GCA_965370135.1). Lineage (GTDB taxonomy): Bacteria > Pseudomonadota > Gammaproteobacteria > Pseudomonadales > JAHEGP01 > JAHEGP01. Next base: position 1,355 of record CBDUUA010000206.1, on the reverse strand, counting down.
GCCTCGCAGGCGACGCGTACCCGCTGCAGGACTTCATGCCGGCGGTTGTTGTCCACGGCGACGGTCTTCACCGGTGTGCGCCCCGGCGGCAACTCGTCGATAACCGAGCAATCGAGGTCGGCGTAGGCGGTCATAGCCAGGGTGCGCGGAATGGGCGTGGCGGTCATCACCAGTTGATGGGGCACCATGCCGTCAATGCCTTTCTGGCGCAGCTCCAGCCGCTGGTGTACGCCAAAGCGGTGTTGCTCATCGACGATAATGAGACCCAGGCGGCCGAAGTTTACCTGGTTCTGGAACAGCGCGTGGGTGCCGATCACGATACCGGCTTCACCACTGGTAATGGCATCCAGTTGGGCACGCCGGGCCTTGCCCTTGAGGCGCCCCACCAGCCAGGCAATCTCGATGCCCTGTGGTTCGAACCAGTGTTGGAAATTTGCCAGGTGCTGCTCCGCCAGAATTTCTGTGGGAGCCATTAAGGCCACCTGGTAGCCGGCTGCCACCGCCTGCAGTGCCGCCAGCGCGGCAACCACCGTTTTGCCGGAACCTACATCGCCCTGTACCAGTCGCAGCATGGGTGCGTGACTGGCCAAATCCGAACTGATCTCGCCGCACACCCGCTGTTGCGCCGCAGTCAGGCTGAAGGGCAGTGTTGCCAGAAAGCTGTCAGTCCGGCCCGCCTGCGGGGCCATCTCCGGGGCGTGCTGGCGGCGGCTTTGCTGGCGCAGTTTGAGCAAGCCCAGATGATGGGCGATCAGTTCTTCCAGTGCCAGTCTTTGTTGAGCCGGATGCCGGCCCGCTAATAACAGGGCTTGATCGGCATCGCCTGGAGGCTGGTGCAAATAGTCCAGGGCCTGCCCCAGACTCGCTTCCCCTGCCGGGCTCGTCGGTGGCAGTAGCTCGAGGGGTGGCTGTGTCTGCATCATGCTCAGGGCCTGTTGCATCAGCTTGCGCCAGCCAGTCTGGTGCAGGCCCTCGGTAGTGGGATAAACCGGTGTCAGGGTCGTCGGCAAATCGGGGCTTTGGTCATTGGTGCATTGGTATTCCGGGTGAACCAGCTCGATACCTGAGGAGCCATAGCGTGGCTCGCCGTAACAGCGCAGCCGGGTGCCGGGGCACAGCTGGGTTTTCTGCCGGGCGCTGAAGTGGAAGAAGCGCAGGGTGATCGAACCGCTGCCATCCTGCAGCCGACACACCAGGCTGCGGCGTCGTCCATAGATAATATCGGCAGCTTGCACCTCGCCTTCGATCACCGCATCGCTGCCCGCTCGCAAACCGGCGATGGCAGTAATGCGAGTGCGATCCTGGTAGCGGAGCGGCAGGTGAAACAGCAAGTCCTGTATCTGATGTATGGCCAG
>CBDUUA010000205.1:0-4617 GCA_965370135.1 uncultured Cellvibrionales bacterium | reverse complement strand
GCGCGAATACGCGCCATGACATCGGCTTTGGTATCGGCCAGTTTTTGCTTGTCTACCAGCATCGTGACCATCGGGTCGTTTTCGTAGGCCAGAAGACTGTCTTCCACATGCCCCTCAACGATGGCAACAATCCGGTCGCGGGAATCGCCCTGGCGAATGTGCGCTTTCAGCTTGTCGGTGGTCAGCACCTTGTCGGCAATCACCCTGGCAAATGCCCGGGCGGCTTCCATCTGCCGCTTGATAAACAGGCCCTGTATCGTAAACGGCCCGATCTTTACCGGATCACGGGGTTCGAAAATCAGGTGCAGCGCCATCCAGTTGGTGACGTAGCCGACCAGGAAGCCGGCAACCGGGAGAATCCATTGGTGGGGAAACATCAACCACACCAGCATTTGGCCCAGACCGAACAGCAGACCAAACCACCATCCGGACCACTCGATAAAGCGAAATTCTGGTGCAGCCACCTCCAGCATTACATGGCTCAATAAGCCTCTCTCGCTAAGCATTGCGTCCTGCACGATCTTCTCAATGTCGATAAATTCCGGGGCTTTGGTTTTTAACTCGTCGAGGATGTCATGCACCACTGCGCGTGAATTTTTTTCGATCAACTGGCTGATATACTGCCGCAGTTTTTCCCGCGATCGCTGCCATTTATCCGGTGCAATTTCGGTGGAAAACTCGTGCAGCGCCCGCTCATGGATGCGTGCGACCACCCGGTCGAGATCTTCATTATCTTGTTCAATGCCATCGAATACCTGCTCCAGGTTGAGCAGTTCCTCATTGATCAACCGACTGAAGTTTTTTGATAAGGCTTCTACATTAGCCGGCACCACACCCTGCCAGCCAAACGGCCCGATGCCCACGAACTCGACTGGATACAGCGTCATCCGCACCGCCAGCCAGTTGGTAAACCAGCCCACCAGCCCGGCAATCACCGGAATCAGCAGTACCGCAAAAGATGTATTGTCGAACATAGTTTATCCTGGCATTCGTTTTGGGCATGAAACCAATGGAGCCAATTCCTGAGCTCAACGATAATTCGGAGTCAGGCAGACTTTGCCACCTGGCCGGCGTCGAGATGCTGCAACACAACTTGCGCGCCATACATGCCGGGTAGACAAGTCACTCCGGGACCGGGCTGGCAAGCACCCCCTGCCATGAACAGGTTTTGCAAGGGCGTCTCATAGCTTGATGTCTCCTCACTGGACCACTGTGCCACGGGCCGGTCGCCAAACATTTGCCCGGGATGCAATAAGCCCTGGGCGAAGTCGCCGGCGGTGGCGCCAAAGTTCCGTTCGAAGTAGTGCTGGGTGAAGGTCGCTTTTTCCATAATGAGTTCACTGAAGCCAGGAGCCACTCGCTCCATCGCGGCAATCAACTTGTCCGTCATTGCATTCTTCATCGCCTTGAATTCACCTTTCGGCGGATTGGCCGGGAAATAATGGGAAAACAAGGTACAGGTATGAAAACCCTCGGGGGCCAATTGCGGGTCGAGCATGGACGGGAAGTAACAATACACTGCAGGGTCATCGGGCACGCGGTCTTGCCGGAACTGTTGCCACGCTTCATGCAGTTGTTCAGGTGACTTGATGTAGGCCAGCAGGTAGCTCTGGGGCGTGTCGTTGACGAACTCCAACTGCCCGGCAAAGCGCGGCAGCGCCTTCATGGTCAGGTGAATCTGGATATAGCCGGCAGTGTATTCAATTTCCTCGACAGCGCGAACGAAGTCGGAGGGCAGCTGGGATGAATCCGCCAGGCGCAGAAATGTGCTGTTTGCGTCCAGCGTCGAAATGACTGCGCCGGCCGTCAATGCTTCCCCTTCCCCTTCCTGTAGCTTTACTCCGCTGACCACACCGTCTTGCATCAGGAATCCGGCAATGGGGCTTTTGTAGCGAATCGATCCTTCCAAAGCCCCGGCGTAACGGTTGAACACTCGCTCCAGGGCATAACTCAACTCGCCGATGCCGCCCCTGGGAATCTTGAAATCGTAGTTATCGCCGGCGCAGTAGTGGTAGGACATAGAAGCGGCACTGCCTTTGGTGAACGGCCCCATATGGGTGCCGTCGATGGCAGATGCAGACAGCGACCCGAGGATCGTACCGTACGCCCCCTGCTCGGGGAAAAATTTGCGCATGACTTCGACGGCACTGCCGTAAGTCAGGGTGGCTACGGCCTCGCGCTTGTCCTTATCCTCGATGCCGGCAATGATATCTTCGATGCGCGGCGCCGATTTGCCCAGTGACTCCTCGAACACCGCTTTCCAGGCAGTGAAATGGGACGCCAGTTCCTGGAAGCCCTGCATCGCGTCAAAGCCGTGATCCTCCACCAGGTGGTTAGCCAGGTCGATGGGATCGCAATAGCCAATAAAGGGCGTGTCGCCCTCATCACCGAATACGGTGTAGGAGCTCTCCGGGCGGATGAGTTCAAAACCCTCCCGGTCCAGTTCCAGGTATTTGATCATTTCTTCCCTGAACACCAGCAATGCCCAGGCACCCACGCTGTGTTTGAAACCGGGGAACAGTTCGCGGGTTGCCGCCATACCACCTGGACCATCGGTTTTCTCGACGATCAGCACTTTTTTACCCGCCCGGGAAAGCTCGACCCCGGCGGTCAGACCATTGTGGCCCGCCCCAACAATTATCACATCGTAATCTGTCAACAGAGGACTCCTTCGCATCGATTTAGCATTAATGATTGATGTTAAAATTTAACCGACATGAGACATATATTGCTATTTGTCTCCCGTAGCCGAACTATAAAGACTACAGAAGCAACAATCAAGAAATGTATCAATAAAATGTTTTATGCACGCCTGAGGGACTATAATGCTCGCTCCTGTAAACCACGAAGCCAGTCATGTGAGCGAACCCAGGCAAAGCGTCCGGCAGCGAGTGCTGGAGACGAGCAAAGCAATTTACTCCAATGCCACCGCAAATGGTGCAACAATGGAAGAGGTGGCGAAAGCTGCGGGCATAGGCCGCGCAACCCTTTATCGACATTTTAATAATCGTGACGATTTGCTGCTCGCGGTACTTGAAGCGGAAGCGAAGGCGATAGCCGCGAGGGTTGAGAAAAAAATTCGCAATATCGAAAGCCCCGGCGAATACATCATCGAGGGCATGGTGCAAGCCGTTGACGAGATCAACAATAGCGAATTACTCGGCAGTATTTTTAAATCCGGCGATGGCTCCATGATCAATCGTCTGCTGTTCGAATCGAACCGGCTAACCGATATCGGCCTGGACATCATGTTGCCCGTGGTGCAGCGCGCCCAACAAACCGGCAAACTGAAAGCCGACATGGATTTTGATCTGTTGGTGGAATGGATACTGCGTATACTCACCTCCCTGGTGACCGTACCGAGCAAGCACACCGGCAGTAAACGCGCGATACGCAATATGCTGCGAGCCACCCTGCTACCCTTGCTGGAAGCCTGACCCTATCTAATTAATAAAATCGAGAGCAAAGAGAAAACCTTTTGAAGATTGATATGTTGGAGACTATTGATGGAGCTTGAAACGTTTAAGCGTGAAGTGCGTGAGTGGCTGGAGGCCAACTGTCCGGAATCCCTGCGCCAGCCGCCGATGGTCTGGTTATCCACGGCTCAACGCCGGCTGAATTCGCACCGATTCTGGACGCCTATCGAGCGCTGCGATAACGCTACCGCATTTAAACCGACCGACTCTGTTCAATAATTTTATTGGCGGCAAACAAGCCTGTGAGGTAGCTGTCCTCCAGGCCGCATATATTGTAATCACCGATAGTAAACAGGCCTGGCTCTTGTTGTAATGGACGCCATTCCTGTCTGGAAAGCTGAATCGCCGGCTGCCAGTGGTGGTGTTCGATAATACGATAGTCGTTGTAGTAGCGGGAAAAATCCGGCTCTGCGATGGAAGAATAAACCACATCGACTCCATCCGGCAGAGGGAAAAATAATTTTATCTCATCGCTGGCGCCCATAAGCAGGGAGCGCTTTGGTCTGTACAGTGGCTTGCGGTTACCTGTTATGTGAAATACATGACAGGGTACTCGCTCGGCGTTATCAACCAGCGGGCATTGCGCAGAACTGCGTTGTGCCAACAGCGCATCTCCCGCCACGCCCGGCACAGAAAGCACGACATTTTTAGCGCTGTATTGCCTGGAACTGCCGCTGACAAAGAACCCCTGGCCATCATCTGTTTGTACTATGGATACTATTTCATCAATGATTATTTTGTCGGTGTAGCCCTGAGTGAGGCTGTCAATAATATTACTCCAGTCGCCATTACAGGCCCCGTTACCCGTACAACTAATACCGATACAAAAATGGAAGGCACTCATTTGCCTCCAGTCGCATAAAAATACCGCTCCGGCGATAGCACCTAAAAAACGCTCCGTTAGAGCTTCAATTTTTTGCTCCCTGACAAACTCCACGGCGCTTTGTGAAACAAGTTTGCGCAGCAGGGGGTCTTGCTCCATAAGCTGTTTTTGGCAGATATAGGGTGCCTGGGCACGAAGCTGTTGAAAAGCGTTGCCAAACTCGCCAAACACCTTATTGAGACGGGGTATTTTCAGGAAGTTCATTCCATGCCTATCCGGTTAGCACAGGCTCGTCTGGTTCCACTGGATTCGACGATG
>CBDUUA010000204.1:0-4621 GCA_965370135.1 uncultured Cellvibrionales bacterium | reverse complement strand
AAATTCGACCCTACAGCTTGGGCGGAGGCCGTGGTGTTTCGCTTAAGTAAGTGCCCGTCATCTAAACAGTCATCTAAACAGTCATCGCACCAGGCTATTGAGATCAAAAATCGGCATCAGCACCGCCAGTACGATGAGCATGACCGCCGCCCCCATCAGCACTACCATCAGTGGCTCCAGCAGGCTCATGGCGGTATTGAGGGTGAGCTTCAGTTCACGTTCCTGATTGTCAGTGGCCCGCGCCAGCATCTCACCCAGATTGCCACCGGTCTCGCCACTGGCGACCATTTGCACCAACATCGGCGGGAATACGCCGGCGCGCTCCATGGCGGCATGCAAGCTGGAACCCTCGGCCACGGCATTGGCGACCTGCTCACAGGACTCGCGCAGTGCCAGGTTGGCGGGCACCTGCGCCGCAATATGCAATGCCTCCAGTAGCGGCACGCCACTGGCCACCAGTATGGACAGGGTCGCTGACATGCGGGTGCTGTCCAGGGACACATGCCAGCGCGCCACCAGCGGCAGTCGCAGCAACAACCGGTGCCAGCGCAAACGCTGCTGTGGACGCCGCAAGAAAAGATTGCCCATCGCCAACACTGCCGCCAGTGCTAACAGGCTGACCAAGCCGTAGTTGACCAGAAAGTCACTAATGGCAATCAAGGCCCGGGTCAAGTCCGGCAGCACCCGGTCGCTGCGCTGGAAAATGCCCACGAGTTTCGGCATCACAAAGGCCATCAAAGCAATAATGACGGAGGCTGCCACCGCCACCAGCACCAGCGGATAGATCATGGCCATACGCAATTGCTGCTGGGTGTGCTGACTACTCTCGCTATAGTCCGCCAGCTGCAGCAGCACCGGCGCCAGATAACCCGCCCGTTCACCAGCGCGCACCGTGGCGCGAAACATATCGCTAAAACTGCGCGGACTCTCACCGAGGGCATAGGCCAGGGTGTGGCCTTCCACCACCCGACCTCGCACCTGCAGTAACAGGCTTTTTACCCGTGGCTTGCGTGCCTGCCGGGCGGTGGACTGCAAGGCGTCTGCCAGCGGCAGACCCGATTGCACCAGGGTCGCCAGTTGCCGGGTAATAAGAGCCAGTTCGCCGCGGCTTACCCGCGGGGACCAGCCGTGTCGCCAGGACGGTTGACCAGTGCGCTGCTGGTTGCCGGCATTGGCTGCCACTTGCAGGGGTTTCAGGGACTGGGCGCGCAACAGCGACCGCACCTGGCGTTCAGAATCGCCTTCGATGACGCCCTTGACCAGCGCGCTGTCGCCGTTCAGTGCCCGGTAACTGTAGGCAGCCACTGTCAGCCTGCCGCGGTCACCCGCAGCACCTCCTCAAGACTGGTCTCACCCGCCAACACCCGGGCGCGGCCATGGGCCGAAATATCTGCATGGCTGCGGCGGCAGTACTCGAGCAAATGGTGTTCAGCCGCGTTTTCATGAATGAGCCTGGCCAGGGCCGGGTCGATTTCAATCAGTTCATAAATACCCCGGCGGCCGCGATAGCCGGTCTGCTTGCAGTGTTCGCAACCGACCGGGCGGTAAATCACACAGTCTGCGGGCAAGTGGCAGCTATCGCTCTCGCAGTTGGTCGGCGTGGTCGGCTGCTTGCAGTGTTCGCACAGCAGCCGCACCAGCCGCTGGGCCATGAGCGCCAACAAGCTGGATGACAGTAAAAAGGGCTCGACGCCCATGTCCCGCAGCCGGGTGATAGCGCCCACGGCGGTATTGGTATGCAAGGTACTCAGTACCAGGTGACCGGTAAGACTGGCTTGTACCGCGATGGCGGCGGTCTCCGCATCGCGAATTTCCCCCACCATCACCACATCGGGATCCTGACGCAGAATAGCGCGCAGTCCGCGAGCAAAAGTCATATCGACCCGGGGATTGACCTGGGTCTGGCCGATCCCCGGCAAGCGGTATTCCACCGGATCCTCGATGGTCAGGATATTGCGACTGGCATCATTGAGATGGCACAGGCCCGCATACAAGCTGGTGCTCTTGCCGGAGCCGGTGGGCCCGGTCACCAGGATAATACCGTGGGGTTTGGCCAGGGATCGGGTAAAACCTTCGAGCACCGGGGCGGGCATCGCCAGTTGCGGCAGTTGCAATTGCCCTGCCTGCTGGTCCAATAGCCGCAGAACTACCCGCTCTCCTTCGGTGGAGGGGATGGTCGATACCCGGATGTCGATAGCGTGGCCCGCCAGTTTTACCGAGATACGCCCATCCTGGGGCAGGCGCTTTTCGGCGATATCCATACGCGCCATCACCTTGATGCGCGATACCAGTAGCGGCGCCAGCACCAGCTTGGGCGTCAACACCTCGGTCAGCACCCCGTCGATGCGAAACCGCACCAGCAATTTCTCTTCATAGGGCTCTATATGGATATCCGAGGCTTTCTCACGAACCGCCTGGGACAGGATCGCGTTGATCAGCCTGATCACCGGAGCATCATCGTCGCCGTCCATCAACTCGCTACTGGCGGGAATTTCCTCCGCCAGTCTCGCCAGGTCGACATCGACGCTCATATCCTCGGCAACCCGCTGCGCCTCACCTTCGCTGCGCTGATAGGCGTGGGTCAGCCGCTGCTTGAAATCCTGCTCGGAAACCGGGCTCAGCGTCAGGCCGGCCCCCAGGTGGCGCCGCAACTCCAGCAACACCGCCAACGTCAGACCCGGCTGATGCACCAGGGTATTGCCGTCGAGCAACACCCCATGATGGGCGGCAAAAGCGAAGGGCAGTTCGGCAGCGATGTTCACTGCTGACCACCGCCAGTGAGATCGATGGGCTGTGCGCTCGGTTGCGGCACGCCCAAAAGACTCTGCTGGTAGGCCGCCAGTTCCGGCAGCACCGGCAACTTGCTGTCTTCACCCAGCAAGGCGCCGCGCTCCCGCTGCTTCATCTGCTCGCTCTGTATATAACGATATTTCTCAGCGGTAGCGCCCGTGAGCGTGGCCACGTCACGCACCACGGTGGCGCGAATAAACACCATCAGATTGGATTTTGTTACCTTGACCGAGGTATTGCGAAACGCCCGCCCCAGTATCGGTATGCTGCCGAGGAACGGCACCCGTTGCTCACTCTCCTGCATCTCATCCTTGATCAGCCCCCCCAAGACCACGGTCTGGCCATCGGCAATAAGAATTTGGGTATCGATCTTGCGTTCGTTGGTCACCACGTCAACCTCGGTGGCGCCGGTGAGACTGGATACTTCTTGCACGATTTCCAGCACGATGGAGTCACCCTCATTGATGTGTGGTGTGACTTTGAGAGAGATACCCACGTTCTCCCGCTCGATGGTCTGGAACGGGTTGTTCGGGGTCGAACCGGCGCCGGTGCTGGTATAGGAACCGGTCAGGAAAGGCACATTCTGTCCCACGGTAATGGAGGCCGGGTGATTATCCAGGGTCAGCAGGTTCGGCGTCGACAGGATATTGGCGCCGGTTTCCTCCTGCAGTGCATTGAGGATCGCCAGAAAGCTGCTGCCGTTAGTGATGCGGCCGACCCCCAGGGTCTGGCCGGCAATACCGGCCAGGGTGCCAAAAATCGTATCGCTATCGCCATCTCCACCGGGCAAGATATCGTCGACATCGCCCAGGGATGCGCTCAGGGAACCCGGGCTCACCGAGCTGCCAAAGCCGCCGTTACTGCCCTGGAACATCCACTGCACGCCCAGTTTCCTACCGTCTATATTCTCCATCTCGACGATAATGGCCTCTACCAGCACCTGGGCGCGACGAATATCGAGGCGCTTGACGACATCCATCAAGGTGTCCAACTCCGCGAGCTCGGCGGTAATCAGCAGTGAGTTGGTATCCTCATCGGCCTCGATAGTGGCCGACCTGCGTGCGCCATTGCTCTCCCCCGGACTGAGCTTTTGCATATTCTGGACGATGCTGTTGAGCACCTGGGACATATTCCTGGCGCTGGCATACTCCAGGTAGACCACCCTGACATTGCCGCTCTGGGGGCCGGGTCGATCCAGTCGCTGCACCATGGTCACGATACGCTGGAGTTCCAGATCGGCGCCGCTGATCAACACGGTGTTGGTTCTCTGGTCGGCTACCAGCTTCAGCTGCCGTGGGGATTGCGCGCCCTGCCCCGCCTCGCCCTGCTGCAATTGCTCGAGCATGCGCACCACCGTAGCGGCATCCGCATAGCGCAACTCGATCATTTTAGTTGTTGCCAACGCGCTCTTGTCGATGCGGGCTATCAATTGCCTGATTCTCGCGATATTGGCGGCAGTGGCTGAGATGATTATAGAATTGTTGGCCTCGTAGGCGGCGATATGGCTTTCCTGGGGCAGCAGTGGGCGCAACACCGGCAACACCCTGCCCGCGGCGATATTATGCAACTGGATCACTTGTGTGGTGTAACTGTCGTTGATGCCCTGCAGCTCGTCAGTGACCGAGCCCGGTGAGGAGCGCGCCTCCTTGGCCGGCAGTATGCGCACGACACCGCCGGAATCCACCGCTGTATAACCGTGCACCGCGAGTACCGAGAGAAACAGATCATAGAGCTGGACACGATTCAGGGGCTCTGTGGTGATAACCTTGACCGGCCCCTTGACCACCGGATCCACCACCATGGTTTTACCGGTGGCGTCGGCAACGAATTT
>CBDUUA010000203.1:0-4650 GCA_965370135.1 uncultured Cellvibrionales bacterium | reverse complement strand
TATCTATTAAAGTTAAACGGGGTTAAACGGGGTTAAACGGGGTTAAACGGACCTGGCCAGTACCTGGCTGCGGGCGGCTCGTTCCTCGCTGGTAGCCGGGCGAATCTGTGAGCGCTCCGGAACAAAAATAACATTGCGATCGATATCCGTGCTGTTGACGAAGTGCCGAAAGCGCTTGACTTTTTCCGGGTCTTCGATAGTGGTTTTCCACTCGCATTGGTAGTTGCTGATATTGGTCGCCATGTCCTGTTCCAGCTCCTCTGCCAGTCCGAGGCTGTCGTCGATAATCACCTGGCGCAGGTAGTCGAGGCCGCCTTGCAGGTTCTCCATCCACACCGAGGTGCGCTGCAGTCGATCGGCGGTGCGGATATAAAACATCACCAGGCGGTCGATATAGCGGATCAGTGTGGTGTCATCCAGGTCCGAGGCGAACAGGTCGCCGTGCCGGGGCTTCATGCCGCCGTTGCCCCCAAAATAGAGGTTCCAGCCGTGTTCGGTGGCGATAACGCCGATGTCCTTGCTCTGGGCTTCGGCGCACTCCCGGGTACAGCCCGATACCGCCATTTTCAACTTGTGCGGCGAGCGCAGGCCCTTGTAGCGGTTTTCCAGCAGGATGGCCATGCCGACACTGTCGCCTACGCCATAGCGGCACCCGCTGGGGCCGACACAGGATTTACAGGTGCGCATGGACTTACCGTAGGCGTGGCCCGACTCGAAGCCCGCGTCGGTCAATTGCTTCCAGATCAAGGGCAGCTCATGGAGTTGGGCGCCGAACAGGTCGATGCGCTGGCCGCCGGTAATCTTGGTATAGAGGTTGAACTTCTTGGCCACCTCGCCAATCGCGATGAGTTTGTCGGGTGTGATTTCACCGCCGGCTACCCGGGGCACCACGGAATAGGTGCCGTCTTTCTGGATGTTGGCCAGGTAGTAGTCGTTGGTATCCTGTAGCGCGCGATGATGGTCTTTGAGGATATAGTCATTCCAGCACGAGGCCAGGATGGATGCCACCGTGGGCTTGCAGATATCGCAGCCGAGCCCGCTGCCATGGAGCATCATCAGCTCATCGAAGGACTTGATGCCCTCGATACTGACCATGTGGTAGATCTCCTGGCGGCTGTAAGGGAAGTGTTCGCACAGGTCCTTGCAGACCTCGATGCCCTGTTTTTCAAGCTCGCTATTGAGGATCTGGCCCACCAGTGAGGCGCAGCCACCACAACTACTGGCCGCCTTGCAGCAACTTTTTATTTCGCCCAGGGTATGGGCGCCATCGGCGATGACGGCGACCAGGTCGCCTTTGCTGACATTGTTACAGGAGCATATTTGGGCGCTGTCAGGCAGCGCATCGACACCCAGCCCAGCCATGGCGGAACCGTCAGCTGTCGGCAGGATGAGCGCTTCCGGGTTGGCTGGTAGCACCATGTCGTTGAGGGCCAGTTGCAGCAGGTTGCCGTATTCCGAGGCATCACCGATGAGTACAGCGCCCAGCAGTCGGCTGGAATCGGCGCTAACCACCAGCTTTTTATAGGCCTCCTTGTTGTCGTCGATCCAGGTATAGCAAAGTGCGCCCTCGGTGCTGGCATGGGCGTCGCCGATACTGGCGACATCGACCCCCATCAACTTGAGCTTGGTGCTCATGTCGGCGCCCTGAAACAGGCTGTCGCCGTTGCCGGTAATATGGTCGGCCGCGGCCTGGGCCATCTTGTTGCCCGGTGCGATCAGGCCGTAAATACGGCCACCCCACAGCGCGACTTCGCCGATGGCGTAGACGTCGGGGTCCGAGGTCTGGCAGTGGTCATTGATGACAATACCGCCACGCTCGCCGGTTTCCAATTCGCAGTTTTTAGCCAACTCGTCCCGGGGTCGTATCCCGGCCGAAAACACGATGATATCGGTTTCCAGTTCGGTATCGTCGGTGAATACCATTTTGTGGAAGTGGCTGTCGCCGTCGATGATTTCAGTGGTGTTTTTATTGGTGTGAACACCGACACCCAGGGATTCAATTTTGTGCCGCAGTAAATTGCCGCCCCCTTCGTCGACCTGGACTGCCATCAATCGCGGTGCAAATTCCACCACATGGGTCTTTAGCCCCAGATCCTTGAGTGCCTTGGCTGCCTCTAGTCCCAGCAGGCCGCCGCCGACCACTGTGCCGACACTATGATTGTCAGCACAATCGGCAATGGCTTGCAGGTCTTCGATGGTGCGGTAGACAAAGCAATTGTCCCGCTCGTGGCCGGGTACCGGCGGCACGAAGGGGTAGGAGCCGGTGGCCAGTATCAGTTTGTCGTAACTCACCTGTTCGCCGCCCTGGGTGGTGACAATCTTTTGCTGGCGGTCAATCAAGTCAATGCGGGCATTGGTAATCAGGTTAATCTTGCCGGAGTCGTAGAATCCGGTCTCCACCATATTCAACTGTTCGGCATCGCGGCTTTCAAACCATGCGGTGAGATGAACCCGATCGTATGCGGGCCGTGGCTCCTCGCCAAATACCACGATTTCAAATTGATCCGTCGCGCCACTGTCGACCAGTGTCTCCAGAAAGCGGTGTCCTACCGGGCCGTTGCCGACAACTACCAGTTTTTGCTTCATAGTTTGCAACCGTATTGATCTGTGATCGGGATGCCAAAAGGGCGTTTAGGCTGGGTTAAGCAATTATCGGGCCAACTCTGAATATTTAGTTTGGGGCCTGTAATGTGGGGCTTGGTGCCAGCGCCACTGTTGGCTTGTTCAGCAAATGAGGCCGGTTTAGTCACCGTTTGTTCACCAAAGCGGGGCGCGCTGCACGGATTTGAGCAGGCTAGAGAACCGTCGCCAGCTGTAAGTTGCACTCTATTGGTGCGTGTCGCCGGAGTGCTGAGTCCTTTTGGTTCGATTTCCCGCCGGGCGATCGTTTCGAGCAGATTGTCGGGCCTGGTTATTAGTTGGCACGGCTCTTGCTACAGCCAGAGTGACGTAACTTTTAGGACGTAACTTTTAGGGAGACGGCTCAATGAGTTCGGAAAGGCTGAATATTTTCGATTTTGGTAAGGCCAATATACGCACGCTGCATATCACCTGGTTTGCCTTTTTTATTAGTTTTTTGGTTTGGTTCAGCCATGCGCCGTTGTTAGCCTTTATCAAGGAGTCCTTTGATCTGAGTTCCCAGCAGGTCAAGGCGCTATTGATTATCAATGTTGCGCTGACCATTCCATCGCGCATTGTCGTGGGTATGTTGGTCGACAAATTTGGCCCCCGTGCCATATTCAGCCTGTTATTGATGCTTTCCTCCTTCTTTTGCTGGGGCTTCGCCTTTGCCGATAGTTACGAGATGTTGGCGCTGTTTCGTTTTCTCGGTGGTTTTGTCGGCGCGGGTTTTGTCATCGGCATTCGCATGGTCAGTGAGTGGTTTCCGGCGCGACAGCTCGGTGTGGCCGAGGGTGTCTATGGCGGTTGGGGCAACTTCGGCTCCGCCGCCGGCGCCATGACACTGCCCGGCCTCGCGCTGTTGTTTGGCGGCGAAGACGGCTGGCGCTATGCGCTGGCAGCGACCGGAGGCCTGGCGTTTTTCTATGGCATCTTCTTCTACATCAAGGCGCGCAACACCCCCCGGGGCTCGACGTACTTCAAGCCCAGGCGCAGTGGTGGCCTGGAGGTCAGTAGTTGGGGTGACCTGTATTTCTATCTGGGCATGAATATTCCCATGTACCTGGCATTGGGCGTACTGGCGTGGAAGCTGTCGCCGGCCCATCTCAATTTGCTCAGTGAAGTGGCCACCAATGTACTGTATGTCGGCCTGCTGATACTGTTTTTGTTCCAGGCGAGCCAGATTTGGCAGGTCAACAAGGAGCATCTGCGCAAGGGCGTCGCGGCTATCGACAAGTATTCCTTCAAGCAGGTCGCGGTGTTGGACTGTGCCTATTTCGTGACCTTTGGCTCGGAGTTGGCGGTGGTCTCCATGTTGCCATTGTTCTTTATGGAAACCTTTGAGTTAAATGCGGTGACTGCGGGTCTGCTGGCCTCGGGTTTCGCCTTTATGAACCTGGTGGCGCGCCCGGGTGGCGGCTGGTTGAGTGATAAATTTGGTCGCAAGAAAACCCTGTCTATTCTCATTGCGGCGCTGGCGGTGGGCTATCTGGTATTGAGCCAGATCGATTCCGGCTGGTGGATTCCCGTGGCACTGCTTGCCACCATGTGCTGTTCTTTTTTTGTGCAGGCGGGGGAGGGCGCGGTGTTTGCCATGGTGCCCCTGGTCAAGCGCCGCATGACCGGGCAGGTCGCCGGCATGGCGGGCGCCTATGGCAATGTCGGCGCCGTGATTTTTCTTACGGTGCTGTCCTTCGTCGATGCCTCGACCTTTTTTATGGTGATTGCCGGATCTGCCGCACTCTGCTTTATCGTGGTACAGTTTCTCGATGAACCCAGTGGTCATATGGCAGAAGTGCTGCCCGACGGCACCGTGGAATTGATTGATGTGACTTGAACCCGACCATGCATGCAGCGTATAGGCATTCACCCAATAAGTGAGTACGCAGACTTGAATATTTTTAGTCATATCATCACCTTAAATCGAATTTGAGCGTCCGACTGCGGAATCCAGGTTGAATGACACTATGCCCAAGCAAGACTTTCCCCTCGATGCCGCGCTCTCCCTGAGCGTCTCCCAGGCCAGTCGCG
>CBDUUA010000202.1:0-4669 GCA_965370135.1 uncultured Cellvibrionales bacterium | reverse complement strand
TACTGTGCGATAGCGGCGACGGCGCCGAACCATTGCGAATCAATTTCGGCCTTTGACATCTCTATTGGGGACATCCTGCGCGCCGCAGCCGCCCTGTGCACACGCCATCAAGCAGCAGCCCAGTCCGACATAAACGCCTATCTGCCTTTATAATGCAGCAATCATAAATTGCGATGGGCCTCCCCATGGAGCTTTGGCAGTACCTGTTACTCATGGGCCTCGGTGTAGTCGCCGGCTTTCTCAATGTTATGGCGGGAGGCGGCTCACTGCTGACGGTTCCCGTGATGATTTTTATGGGGATACCCGGCCCGGTCGCCAACGGCAGCAATCGCATTGCCATCCTGGTGCAGAACATTACCGCCATCGCCACCTTCTTTCGCCACGGCTACTCTGACTTCAAGCTCAGCCTGAGCCTGGCAATGTGTGCGGTACCCGGCGCCATCCTCGGCGCCCTGTTCGGCACCCAGCTCGACGGCGTCTGGTTCAACCGCACCCTGGCCATCATCATGCTGGGTGTCATGCTGATCATGGCCTTTGGCAAAAGCCCGACAGAGGGCCCGCGCCCGCCGGTGTCCCGCAAGCGCTTGCTCTGGGGCCATGCACTTATGGTTGCAGTGGGCTTTTACGGCGGCTTTATTCAATTGGGCGTGGGCTTCCTGATCATGCCGGTGCTCAATCGGGTTATCGGCCTGAACCTGGTGCAGGTCAATATGCACAAGGTTTTTATTATCGGCAGTTACACCCTGGCGGCATTGATCGTCTTTGCCCTGCGAGTAGAAATCATGTGGCTACTGGGCGCTACCCTGGCGATCGGCTATGCCGCTGGCGCCTGGCTGGCCGTACACACCACCCTGCGGCGGGGAGAGCGAGGCATCAAAATAGTGCTCAATGTGGTGCTGGCGCTGTTTATTGTTAAATTGCTGCTGGACTACTAGGGCGAAACTCACGATTCAAGACCTGGCCCTTGGCTAATCGCCGATATTGTTTGCCCTTTTATTTCCGCAGCGACTGGTATTGCTCCCTACCGGGTGGCGACGATCAAATATTGGGAGGTAGTACTTTTTTTTCAAGTACACTGACCCCTTGAAAACAAACCATTGAAATCAGACCAACCAGGGGAAATACATAATGAAAAAAAATATTCTGCTTATCGGTGCGGATGGTTTTGTCGGAGCCATCCTCAAGGAGGGGCTGATCGCGCAGGGCTATCAGGTCTATAGCACGGTTTATATGCGTGACGCCGGCGAGAACGAGGTCAGGCTGGATATCAGCCAGGCCGGGGAATTCAGCAAGCTACCCAGGATCAAGTTCGATGCGGTAGTCAATAATGCCGGTGTGGTCGATCAGTCCATGCCTCGCAAACTGATGTTCGCGGTCAATGCCGAGGGGGTGCGCCACGCTACCGACTGGGCGCGGCAGTCCGGCTGCCCGCATTTTGTCCAGATCAGCTCGATCGGTGTCTACGGTTTGCGCTCGATGGGGCAGAATCGCCAAGAGGCAACTACACCGCGCACCCGTTATCTCGGCGTGCCTTATCAAACCTCCAAGGCCAAGGGCGAGCGCTATGTCGAGGCTTCGGGCCTGCCCTACACCATGCTGCGACTGCCCGCCGTGCTGGGACGCGGCGATACCGTGGTGTCACCTGCGGTCGCTGCGACCCTGGCGGATGGAAGTTTTTTCAACTGTGGTTCGGGTGATCCCGGTTTTTCGCTGATTTACGTGCAGAACCTGCCGGAGATCGTTGCCCGGGTTATCGAGAAGGGGCCGGCTAATGACGTCTACAATTGTTCCAGTCACGATATCACCTGGAACACGCTGGTGGCTGAATATGCCCGGGCCTTGCAGGTTCCGGTACCGACGACAAAACGATCCATACTGACCATGCTCACACAACTGTCCGACAAACTTTACCTGTTTGTCTTGACCAACTCGCGCTTCGGCTCCCATTTTCCCAGCGATCGCCTGTTTAAAGACTACGACTACACACCTTCTCATCCCTGGCAGGAAGGCGTGGCCGAGGCAGTAAAAGATTACTGAGGTAGCGCCTGGCATCCGGAAGTAAGAAGGGGGTCAAAAGAAGGGGGTAATCCTATTTTACAATATTTACCCTGGTGTCGACCCCTCATCCTCTACCGGGACGACTGAAACCGCGTCACACCGGTGATTTCCTGCATCCGGCGCCAGTCTGCTGCCGGCATCAACGGCGGTTTTTCCCCAAAGAGCTTGCCGAACGGGTCGAGACGAAAGGCTTTTTCCAGAACCTCCCGTGCGCCCTCTATTTGCATAACCTCCATTAATATACCGTAAACAGACAGCAATGCAGCGTCATTGGGATTGTGGGTGAGAGACTGTTTTATCAGCTGCATCCCCTCACTCCATTGGTAGTCATTGAGCATTAACGCCACTCCCAGCCATCCGCTGGCGAAGGCGTGCCCGGGCTCGATCTCCAAGGCTCTTTTTAAGGCGGCGATGGCGCCGGGGTATACCGAAGCGGGAATATGCGGGTGGCCGTAACCAGGCGTTCCAAGCCCGATCAGAGCCCGACCCTTGGCGGCCCAGGCATCGGCATAGTCCCCATCCAGGGCGATAGCCATGTCAAAATAAACTACCGCTTGTTCTCTGGGAACCGGGCTGCTACTCGTTACCATCTGCACGCCCTTGAGGTACAGATCGTAAGCCTCGATATTGGCCGTAGGGTGAGCTACCATAAACTCCGCTGTCGGCAGTTTGTTCGGCAGCGCGCCGATCTCATCACCGAGCGCAACGCCGATTTGATCGACAATGCTGTTCGCAATCTCATTCTGCAGCAGAAATATATCGCTCAATTCACGTTGATAGACCCCCGACCAGACATGGGCGCCGGTAGCCGTATCGATTAATTGCGCTGTCAAACGGATGTTCTTGCCCGACTTGCGGACACTGCCCTCCAGCACATGGCTTACGCCCAACAGGCGCCCTATCTCCTTGATATCCCTGGCCTGGCCTTTGAATTGAAACGACGAGGTACGCGCAATCACCGGCAGGCGATTGGTGTTTGCGAGCGCATTGAGAATTTCCTCGGAGATGCCGTCGCTGAAGTACTCATTCTCGGCATCGCTGCTCATATTCACAAAGGGGAGCACGGCGATGCCGGGTTTCTGCTCGTGGTTATCGGAAGCGAGGATCGCCGCCGTCTTCGGCAACGAGGTGGTGCCGGTTTCGGTCAGCCATAAACGAAAACTGCCGAAAAACAACATGGCACCGAACACGAGCACCACTGCAATAAGAAGCAGCCCGGCCGAGCGGCGCTTACGCCACCCGCCAGGTCGAAGCGCTTGACTCTCCGAGGGTGATTGAGCCGCTGCCGGCGACTCCTCTACCAGCGGCTCAACTGGCAGCACCAGACGGAATCCCAGCTTGGGTATGGTTTCAATAACCCGGTGCTCTCGTGCGGTATCACCGAAGGCCTTGCGCAATTCAACGACGCACTTTGTCAGGGTGTCATCGGAGACCTCACCGCCGGGCCAGACCGTATCGAACAGCTCATTTCGCGATACCGGCGCCCCGTCAGCCGCCACCAGACATTCGAACACCGCCATCGACTTGGGCTTGATATGGACAGACTTATCGCCACGCTCGATGATGCGCCGCTGCGGTCTGACGATCCAATTTCCCAGGCGAAAGTCCGCGCTCATCACCGGCTTCCTTCTATTATTTTTTTCAGTTTATCAGCGTAATGGAAAATATGCAGTTGAAACATGAACGATCAAATGAAAGACGACCGGCTTAGAACCGAATCGAATAAGCTGCTGATTTCTTTTTATCCCCCATAGGTACACACTCTTAAAAGCCCCTGTATATTTGCTGCCATATGAAAACCGGGCCGGCAAGAGCGACCGGGGAAAAGGAGTGCCCATCTACTCTCCACTGAAACCTGCGGTAGCGGGATTGTTGATCGCCCTCGGCGGCACGCCGAGCTTTGCCCGGGAACCTGCATCCCGACCTGTGCTGGAAGAGGTCATCGTTACCGCCACCAGGCGAGAACAGAATTTACAGGATATTGCCGTGGCGGTCACTGCGCTCTCGGATGAACAATTAAGAGAGGCACAGATCTATTCATCGGCGGGCCTCACTTTGCTCGCGCCGTCCCTGAGCCTGCAACAGCTTGCATTCAGGACATCCTTTGCGATTCGCGGCATTGCTTCTACCAATTCGTCCAGTTTGGCCGAGGAGTCCAGCGTAGCCACCCTGCTCGACGGGGTGGTGTTGGGTCGCCCCGGCATGGCCCTGATGCAGCTGTGGGATGTGCAGCGAGTCGAAGTGCTGCGCGGCCCCCAGGGAACCTTGTTCGGCAAGAATGCTACCGCCGGCGTGGTCCATATCATTACCCGAGATCCCAGCGAGAAACACAGCGGTGAAATTATGGGCAGCCTCGTCAGTGGAAATGAGTACCGCGCTGGCCTGACGGTTTCGGGGCCGCTTACGGATACCCTCGGCTACCGCTTCGCAGCCATCGGTAGCGACGTGGCCGGTTACACCAAAAACTATTACGACGGCGACTACCTCAACGGCAGCCAGAACTGGAGCCTGCGAGGCAAGCTGCGCTGGTTTGCCACCGATGCACTGGAGCTCAAGTGGACCAGTGATTACAGCGAGCTATCCTGTGAATGTGGCGCAGCGCCGCTGCGAA
>CBDUUA010000201.1:0-4680 GCA_965370135.1 uncultured Cellvibrionales bacterium | reverse complement strand
CAGCAGCGCGAAGGCAAGGTCTCGATCCCCTACCTCTATGACCCCAATACAGATGCCGCCCTGTTCGAGTCCGCCGCTATCATAGACTACCTGCAAACCCGGTACGCGCGGTAGTTTCCGGTATTCATTGGTGGGGTACTGGTACCCCTTCAAGGTGAGGGGAACTAGCGCTTGATCAAATAAATCGGCATATCATCAATGGGTTTGGGCAAGGGCAAGGTCTGCATAAACGGCTCTTTCTTATGCCGGGATTCAAAATCATAGCGCAACATAAATTTATGCAGGAAGCATTTATATTCCATTTGCGCGAAATGCATGCCGATACATTTATGTGCGCCTCCGCCGAAGGGGTGATAAAGAAATGCATGTTGTTTGTGCTCTGCTCGCTCCTCTGAAAACCGCTCGGGATCGAATGTCCGCGGCTCAGTCCAATACTCCTCCATATAGTGCTCAAAACGTGTCGCGGTGAAAATTAAAGTATGCGCGGGAACATTCACCCCTGAAATTTCAACATCACGAATTGTTCGACGAGGAATAATGGGTGTCGAAGGGCGTATACGTTGCACCTCATTAAATACCATTTGCATATATGGGCTGGCATTCAAATCTTCATAATCCAGCTGGTCTTTACCGAGAGCCACGCACTCCTGGTAGAGTTTTTCTTTTATTTCAGGGTACTTCGCCAAATAATAAATCGTGTGGGTAATCGCGGCCGTAGTGGTGTCATGGGCGGCAAATAATAAAAATATAGTTTGGTCGGCAATTTCCTGGTCCGTGTAATAGTCGCCGGCTTCGTCTTTTTCTCGGCAGAAATGGCTCAGCATATCCAGGCCATCACCCTCGCGTTTCTTAGGCACCAGCGCTCTAAAAAACTGCTGCAAAAACTTTTTTCCTTGTAAGCCCCGGTACATGGCAAAGCCCGGAAGATTAATCGGAAAAATATACATGGTGCCATTGACGCAATCGGTAAAGGCCTGGTTTAATTTTTGTACCCGCTCACCGCGTTCAGTTTCACCAATAAAAATTTCGGCGGCCACTTCAAGTAACAGGTTTTTAATGTGCATGAAAAATGGAATCGTAGTGCCTACATCCGATTCCCACTCATCCAGGGCCCTGTCATATATTTCATTTATCTGCCGGGTATAATGTTTTAGCGCATCATATTTAAAGGCAGTTTGTACAATCCGGCGCTGATGCTTGTGATGCTCGAAGTCCTCCATAATCAGGCTGCCGGAAAAGAACATTGCCAGTCTGCTCATAAATCCCATCTTCGATGAAAAATCTTTACCGGGGTCCAACATTATGGTCTTGATGGCATCGGGGCCCAGAGCAATCACACCGGTGCTACCGAACATTTTAACTTTTGAAACCGGCCCGAATTTTTTGTAGCGCCGCTGGGCCCACTCAAAGGGATCTCGTAAAAAAGGGATAGAGTGATTGAACACCGGCAGGCCCCAACCCCCGGGAATGTCGTCTAAATCAATAGTGTTCGGTTCATGAATGTAATCATCGTAGTTGGTAACTTGATAGTTAGTGACAGCTGTCATTGCTTTCTCCGAAAAATGCTCTTCTACTTAAAACACCACCGCTTGCCGCGATGCACACATGTCGATAAAGTCCGCGGCGCTTTTGTGACCAGCGATTTCATACAGCGTGTAGATAGTCGGTGGCATCATTTTTTTATCACCACGGTCGAAGTGCTCGATGGCAGCGATGGGGTGCAGCCATTGATAATCGACTATTTCACTACCGTCGACAACGACATCCTGTGAATGTTGATACATCGTAACAAAGAAGGCCGTGTTGTAGCGCTTGGGACTGGGGTGGGGTGTGGTCCAATGGCTGACGGCGGTGAGTGATTGAGGTTCAACCTGCAGGTTGGCTTCTTCCCGGGTCTCGCGCACGGCGGCGACTCTGGCTGCGTCGTGCGGGCTGTTGCCTTGTGCCTGGATATAGTCCTGCTCGTCGATGCGGCCGCCGGGGAATACCCAGTAATCGCCGCCAAAGATCAACTCGTGGTTGCGATGCAGCAATAAGACTTCGACCTGGCTCTGCCGCTGGCGCAGCAGGATAACTGTGGCAGCGGGCCGGATGGGGATATCGTTGTCTGGCATGTCAGCGGCTACGTTGCGAATGTCACCTTGAATGAGTTCGAGTATACCATCGATAGTCCGACTTTGGCCCTGACCCTGGCCACGGCTACGATGTTGCCCAAGGGGCGCAAAGGCTTGTGTTTTGCGGCCATTGTTGTCAAAGTGAGAGCACAAAAAAGATCCTAAGGAGTTGCTCCATGCCCCGGTTCATGTTGCGTACGATTTTGCTGGCGATGCTGGTCTTGCAGCTTTCCGCCTGCGGAATCAATAATATTCCCACCTACGACGAGCAGGTTAAATCCAGTTGGGCCCAGGTCGAGAACCAGTACCAGCGGCGGGCTGATTTGATACCCAACCTGGTCGAGACAGTCAAGGGCTATGCCGCCCAGGAAAAAGACACCCTGACCGCGGTGACTGAGGCCCGGGCCAGGGTGGGAGGTCTGCAGGCGAGCCCGGATATGATTAATAACCCGGAGGCGATGCAGCAGTATCAGCAGGCCCAGGCGCAGTTGGGCAGCGCCTTGCAGCGCTTGATGGTGGTGGTGGAGCGCTATCCCGACCTGAAGTCGAACCAGAACTTCCTGGCCTTGCAATCCCAGCTCGAAGGCACCGAGAACCGCATTGCTGTGGCCCGGCGCGATTACATCGCATCGGTGCAAACCTATAACACGGAAATTCGCACCTTTCCGGGGCGTATCTGGCACTCCGTCATGTATGGCGACATGGCCATCAGGGAAACCTACGAAGCCACCAGCACCGGCGCGGAACAAGCCCCCCAGGTTAGCTTTTGATGCGGACAACACGGTTTGGTGTGGCTATTTGTTGCTTGCTGCTGTTGGTCGGCGCCGCACTGGCGGCGCCACAATTTCCCAAACTCAGCGGCCGGGTGGTCGATAGTGCCGGCATGCTCGATGCCGACCAGCGGCAGCGCCTGGGCAGTCAGTTGGCCGCTCACGAAAACGCCAGCAGCAATCAATTGGTGGTGGTCACCGTGCCCAATCTTGGCGGTTACGACATCGAGTCCTACGGCTATCAACTGGGGCGCCATTGGGGTATCGGCCAGCAGCAGGAAGACAACGGCGTGTTACTGATTGTTGCGCAACAAGAGCGCAAGGTGCGCATTGAGGTGGGTTATGGCCTGGAGGGCACACTCACCGATGCCCTCAGCGCCAATATTATCCACACGGTGATCTTGCCCAACTTCAAGCGCGGACAATTTGCCGAGGGTATCCAGAGTGGAGCAACGGCTATTATCGAGGCCCTGGGTGGCCAATACCAGATGCGGGAGCGTAGCTCTGAGCGTCGCTCCGACAGCAGTGACTGGCTGTTGCTGATATTTATCATGATAATCTTCGGTTTCAATATTCTGCCCATGCTGGTGCCCGGACTGCGCCGCGGTCGCGGGGGTAGTTCGATCCGTGGTGGCTTTGGTGGTGGTTTTGGCGGCGGCGGCTTCGGTGGTGGAGGATTCGGCGGCGGTGGCGGCGGCTTTGGAGGCGGCGGCGCCTCGGGAGGATGGTGATGAGCTTACTTGACCGGCAGCACTTGCTCAATCCGGAACAACAGGCGCAGGTAGCGGCGGCGATCCACGAAGTAGAAAAGCACACCGACGCCGAGCTGGTCACGGTATTGGCGCCCCGGGCAGACAGCTACTATTTTATTCCCTCCCTGTGGGCAGCGATGATTGCCTTGCTCACCCCTGTCCTCCTGGGTTTGACGCCCTTCTGGCTCAGTGCCATGGATTTGTTGATGGCCCAGTGGCTGGTATTCGTGGTGTTGGCGCTGCTGTTTCGCGTGCCCACCATTACCCTGTGGATGATTCCCCGGTGGGTCGCTCGTGGGCGCGCCGCACTATTGGCCCGGGACCAGTTTATTGCCAATAACCTGCACCATACGGTGGGTGCAACCGGGCTGCTGATTTTTGTCTCCGAGGCAGAGCACTATGTTGAGATAGTGGCCGACCGGGGTATTAGCCAGTATGTGGCTGATAGCGAATGGCAGGCCATTGTCGATGCCTTTACCCGGCGCATTAAGTCCGGGCAAGTGAGCGAGGGCTTTGTCGAATGTATCGACAGCTGCGGTGCACTGCTGCAGCAGTATGTTCCCCTTAGCCATGAAAAGAATGAGTTGCCCAACCATCTGGTGATACTCGATTAAGCGGTATCCTCCGTAGGGCGGAATTCATTCGGCACATCCTTGTGCCTCACCCTGCGGGCAGCGTGCGCTGTGCAAATCTACTTCCTGTCTATTTGTCATTCCGCCAGGTGCGAATAAATTCGCACCTACAGCCTATGGCTAATGGCTGAGCTGAATTTTACCGGCCTTCCCAGAGTCGGCCATTCGAACAACGCCCTTATTTCTCTGTCGTAATAGTAGTGACAGTATCGGTCGCAGTAGCAGTACACGCCTCCAGTCTGCGCCAGACCAGCCTCAAATGTAATCTCAGGTTGTAGAGATTATCGGCATAGGATATGGGCACGGACAACTCGTCCAGGGTGTCTTCGATGGCTTGCAGGCGCATGCGGCATTGCTGCAGTTGCTGCTCGCTGGGATCGTGGGACAGGGTGGTATCGATATCCAACAGCGC
>CBDUUA010000200.1:0-4690 GCA_965370135.1 uncultured Cellvibrionales bacterium | reverse complement strand
CTTCTACCCGCACCTGGTTTTTTATCCGGCCGTAGTTAAATACATTCCAGCTAAAGCCCGGGCCAAGAGTGACATTGACGGCATCAGTGCCGGTGAATGCCTCATCGCTCAACACGGTCTGGGATATGCCGATACTGCCGAACAGGAAAAACTGCGGGTAGAGTTCGGCCTTGGTCAAGCCAATGCGTGCGCTCTGGGATCTGGCCAGTAATTCCGCAATCTGGATATCGGGGCGCCGGGCGACCAGGCTCGCATCGATGCGGGGTTCGAGAGTGACCGTTGCCGGGATAATGGAATAATCGTCGTATCCCGCGATCTCCCCCGAGCCGAGGATGCCGCTTTCAGGGTCCATGCGAGCCTGGTATAAGTCCTGGTATTCTGCCTTCCCCCGCCCCAGTATTTCCGCCATGTCATCGGGCAGGCGGCCCAACAGCACGGCCAGCGCATTGCTGGCCTGCAGCATGGAAACGCGCAGAGCCGGCAGTGTGGCTTCGGTCGAGTAGAGTTGGGTGCGCGCCTGCTGTACATCCAACTCGGTGACATTGCCGGATTCATATTGAATTTCGGTAATCTCTACCACTCGCTGCTGGATGGCGATATTTTGCCGGGCCAGTAGAATGCGCTCCTGGGAAGTGCGATAGTTGATGTAATTGCGTGCCACTTCCCCGGTGATGGTAATCAGGATTTCGTCGTAGGAGGCAATAGTGCCATAGAGGCCGGCCTGGGCGGATTCGATACCCCTGGCATATTTACCCCAGACATCCATCTCCCAGGCGACATCAAAACCGAGATTGACGCTGTTGTAGGCCTTGTCATCCTGGTAGCTGCGAATCAGGTTGCCGGACAGTGCCTGTTGCTGGGGGAAACGCAGGGCATCGGCAATGCCCAATGCCGCGCGCGCCTGGATAATGCGCAAGCCGGCCGCCTCTAAATCCAGGTTCTGGGATGCCGCAGCCACCACCAATTCGTCCAGCACCGGGTCATCGAACAAACGCCACCAGTAAGCGGCCCGGGCCTGACTCTCCGGAGTCGACTCGGCATCCCAGCCCTCGGGTAGCCGGGTATCGGGTTGCTCGAAGTCCGGGCCCACCGCGGTACAGGCTGCCAGGGAGGCAGCGACTACCAGGCTGGACAGAATTCGCAATAGCCTCATGTGCTGCCTTTATTGCTGTTTTTATTGCTGTTTTTATTGATCGATTCCATGGTGCACGCCCAATCCCTAAAAACGGGACTCCCCCAGCTGTTGCCAATCGATAGCCTGCATGGCTTTTTCGCAGCTCGCCAGGCCATGCCAAAGCAGGGCGAGCTGATTCAATTGCGTATAAAAATAGGCAATATCTTGTTCCGATAGACTGTCCGTGTCAACGTCCTGGAACAGCTTGTTCAAGCCGCTCTCTACCCACTGTGCGCTTGGCGCAAGCCGGTCAAAGGCCTGGTAGGTGGCGGCATTGATATGCCTGGCAGAGAGGGCGCCGAGCACTCCCTCGAACCGCCCCTCACTGAATTGCTCCTTGAACTTGCCGACCAATAGCGGGTTACGATGTTCGCGAGATGTATCCACAATGGCGCTGGTGCGAAAGTCGAGCAGCTCGCAAGCTTCCGCAAACGCCAGCAGATCCGCCGTGTTGTTTTTGTGAAAATAGCCGGTGTCGACTTTACCGGCCCACAATTTCATTTTTGCCAGGGTGGTGACAAGGCTGCCGCGGTAGCGGCCCATGCGTCTTCGATTGCCCACTGTGGGGTCTTGCACGCGCAAATACAGCAGCTGTCGGGTGTGGCGGAAAAACCGCCTTCGCATCAGGTTGAACAAATATTCCGGCTTGGCGTTAAACACAAAATAGCTACTGAACACCAGGCAGGTAATCACCAGGTAGAACAACAGCATGGTAGTAAACAAGACCGCCATGTTGTAGTTCATGGTATTGCCGATGCCCAGGGTCATCAGCCCCAACATAAAAAATATGGCGATAGGCCCTTTGAATACGTATTGACCGAAAAAGCTATAGGCAAACAAAAACAGCCCGAGTTGATAGCCCTGGCTGAGAGAGGGCAGCAGGAAAACATAACAAGGCACGGCAAATACGAAGCCGATGCTAAACAGTATATACAGGAGCTTTGGCGGCAGCGGGGTGAAGGACACCAGCGGCAGCAGCAATACGCTCATGGTGACAAAAACAAAACCGCCAGGGGGGTTAATAGTGACCCAGACTGCCACCGCGATCCAGAAAGTGATAAAGACGCGCACTGCCAGCTTGACACTCTCCAGATCCAGCCATTGAAATTGGCTGCCCCCACTGGCGGGAATATCCAGCTTTAAGGGTTCGCCCAGGGTGCTGAGGCAGATTACGATTTGCCGCAGCTGCTCACCCAGCCGCAGCATCTCCCGCAGTGTATGCACCCGTGCGGCGACCCGCGCAAACTCCAGGTGCGATAAATCGCGCTTCGCTTGCGGCTGCCAGAATACCACCACCGGAGACCCTGTCGTCTGCGGGGCCTGGCCCTGCCAGATGCGATCGATATCGGTGAACTGCCGCTCAATGGCGTCGAGAATCGAATCGTAGTCGTGTATGAAAGCGGCATAATCCATGGGCGAGCGCTCCACGGGTTCCAGCGCCGAGCTCAACTCCCGCGAAAGCGCCCGATGGGTGCTGATCAGCCCTTGCCATTCGCGCCGGTAACTGGCGACATCATCCATCTGACGGTTGGCGGCCTGCCAGTTCGCGGCGAGTGCATTTTCGGCTTCGACGATACTTTGCAACACCTCGCGCTGGCGGGCGTTATCGACGCCGTGCCGCAGCACTTTCAGTAAATCGACATCCAGCGCCAGCATTTTTTGGGCATCTTGTTCGAGCTTGTACTCGGCGTGATCGGGCCAGAGAAAACTGCAGACCAGGGTATAAACGAGCACCCCGAACATGGTCATATATGCGCGGTCGACACCGTAGAGGAAGGCGTTTTCGGCATCACCACCGTTGAACACCATTAGCATGACCACCGCCGACAGCATAAACACGGTGCCGTCGCCCTTATAGGCGCTGGACAAATATAGAAACAGCGAGGCCGCCAGCGACACACTCAACAGATAGTAGAGGCGATCCTGGGCAAACCAGGCAATCAGGGTCAAGCCGACAATGGCGCCGACCACGGTGCCCCCCAGGCGGAGAGAACCTGCCATAAGCGACTGCCGGGTGTCCCCGGCGGCGGCGATGACCATCACGGTGATCGCGGCAGTGGAGCCCTGCGACCACCCCATGGCCATGGGTATCAGGAATGCCAACGTGATGCTGAGTGCCACTTTGATGGCGGCGCGCATTCTGTCGGGCACGGTAAATAGGACCCAACTGCGCACTGCTGCATCATCCACATTCATTGGGGCTTCCATTGGGGCTTCGCCAATTTATTAGTCTTAACACTTCGCTTTTGGTTTATTGACCAGGGTTTATTGACCAGGGTTTGTTGGCCAGGGTTTGTTGACCAAATTGATAGCCGGTTTGATAGTCGTATTTATTATCTGCCAAGCTTGCACCCGACATGCTATTCCCCAATATAGCTTATCGAAGTCTACCATAGACCAAAGGCCAAAGGCCAAAGACCAAAGACTACAGCGAAACATAACATTCGGACGACATTCTATAACCACAGGACGGCCCCCAGGCTCGCTCACCCGGATCACAACGCAAACACAGGTCTAGTTTACTTGTCGTCTGCAGTACATTTTGCAGCGTCTGCAATGAGACCTGGGTATGGACATTGCCCACCACGGCTCTTATGCTTCGCATCAGCACCGCCGGGCCGCCGGTGCCGCCGGAGAATTGAATTGCCATCCTGGTTCCGATCTTGACCTGGTCTCTAATCGAAAAAATTAAAAGTGAGTATCCCCCCTGAATCAACTATTCATCATCGCGATAATTCCAGCCGCATTTACAGCCTACTATCTTTGCTTTGTGGCAAAAAGGCCGCGGCTGGTTTATCAGCAGAAACCCGACACGGAAGCGCTGGTGCAAGCCTGCCCCTCCTTGCATGCCAAATACTATCCCACACCCTGGGCGTTCAACACCCATATACAGGTAGTTCTGCTGTTTTTGAAAGATACCTTATCAAGCAAACTGGCCTACGAACGCTCCGATGTCCTGACCATGTCCGACGGTGGCACAACATCTATCGAATGGCTGGGCCTCGGCCTCGACGAGGGTGTGCCGACGGTTCTTTTACTACCGACTATTATCGGCTGCAGCAATAGCGTCAGCAGTCACAGCCGTTATATTCACGACCAGTTGGGTTGGAGAGTTGCCGTCTGTGTACGGCGCGGGCACGGCGGCTTGCCGCTGACAGCAGCCCAGATCAATACGCTGGGGTCTACCAACGATCTGCGCGAACAATTATCACATATCCAGGGCCTGCTGCCGGAGTCCCCCCTCTACGCCATAGGGATTTCGGCCGGTTCCGGGCTGCTGGTGAGGTACCTGGGCGAAGAGCGGGATAAAACGCCCATCAAAGCCGCGTTTGCCTACTGCCCCGGCTACGACACCGATATTGCATTTGCCCGAGCCATGCCGATCTATAGCGCCTTCATGACCAAAAGGCTGATTCGTTTTTTTGTTGAACCCAACCGGAAAAGCTTCGAAGACCTCGAGTCGTATACATCCTGTGTTCAATCCCGGGATCTGGATGAATTTCACCAGAATTGCTA